>NZ_JAFMZG010000030.1:0-225347 GCF_049132125.1 Pseudomonas sp. NFX5 | reverse complement strand
CCCGATAGCGGTGTATCAGTCACCGATGTTTTGACTGAACCACTGCTATCGGGGGCAAGCCCCCTCCCACATTTGGACTGCATGCATTCCGATAGAACTTCTGCGCTCGCCCCCGCCTCATACCTGATAAGCCCATCGCCCCGGTCACCCCATGGACCTTGTCATCGCCCGGCCCGAAGGCCTCTACTGCCCCGCCGGAGATTTCTACATCGATCCCTGGCGCCCGGTGGAACGCTCCGTCATCACCCACGCCCATGGCGACCACGCCCGCACGGGCAATCAACACTACCTGGCTGCCGCCCCTGGCGAAGGCATCCTGCGCTCGCGCCTGGGCCAGGACATCAACCTGCAAACCCTGGCCTATGGCGAAAAACTCGTCCACCACGGCGTGACCCTGAGTTTTCACCCGGCCGGGCATGTACTCGGCTCGGCCCAGGTGCGCCTCGAGTACCAGGGCGAAGTCTGGGTGGCGTCCGGCGATTACAAAGTGGAACCGGACGGCACCTGCGCGCCCTTCGAACCGGTGCGTTGCCATACCTTTATCACCGAATCCACCTTTGGCCTGCCGATCTACCGCTGGCAGCCCCAGGCGCAAATCTTCGCCGGGATCAACGACTGGTGGAGGGGCAATATTGCCGCCGGCAAAGCCAGTGTGTTGTTCTGTTATTCCTTCGGCAAAGCCCAACGCATCCTGCATGGCATCGACGCCAGCATCGGGCCGATCCTCAGCCATGGCGCGGTCGAGCCGCTGAACCGGGTGTACCGCGAGGCCGGCATTTATATTCCCGAAACCCTCTACGCCGGCGAATTCAAAAAGACCGACCCATTGCTGCGCCAGGCCCTGATCATCGCGCCGCCGTCCGCCGGTGGCAGCAGTTGGATCAAGCGCTTCGGCGACTACAGCGATGCCTTCGCCAGCGGCTGGATGCGCCTGCGCGGTACCCGGCGGCGGCGCGGGGTGGACCGAGGGTTCGTGCTGTCGGACCACGCCGACTGGCCCGGGCTGCTGTGGGCGATCGAACAAACCGGCGCCGAACGGGTGATGGTCACCCACGGCTCCGTCGGCGTATTGGTACGCCACCTGCGGGAAAAAGGCCTGGATGCCCAGGGCTTCACTACCGAATACGGCGATGACGAAGAGGAGGCCACGGCATGAAAGCCTTCGCCGAGCTGTACGCCAACCTCGATGCCACCACCTCCAGCAATGCCAAGCTCGCGGCCCTGCAAGCCTACTTCCTGCAAGCGCCGCCTGAAGACGCTGCGTGGGCGGTGTATTTCCTGTCCGGCGGACGACCGCGGCAATTGGTACCGACGCGTCTGCTGCGGGACATGGCCACCGAAGCATCCGGCATCGAGCCGTGGCTGTTCGAAGAGAGCTACCAATCGGTAGGCGACCTGGCCGAGACGATTTCCCTGCTCCTGCCGGAATCCACCTACACCTCCGAGGACGGCCTCTCCATATGGCTGGAAGAAAAACTCCTGCCGCTGCGTGGCCTGTCGCCCCTGGACCTGGCCGAACGGTTACCGGCGTTATGGGCGCAACTGGACCAGCCGAGCCTGATGGTGTGCATCAAGTTGATCACCGGCAGCTTTCGCGTCGGCGTGTCCAAATTGCTGGTCACCCGTGCGCTCGCGGCCATGGCCGACCTCGACAGCAAGCGCGTCGCGCAGCGATTGGTGGGCTACACCGATTTATCCAACCGACCGACAGCCGAAGGCTACCTCAAGCTGATCGCCGCCGAATCAGCCGACGAGCATGCACAACGGGGCGGACAGCCCTATCCGTTTTTTCTCGCCCACGGGCTGGCGCAACCGGTGGAGCAATTCGACGCCTTGCTCGGTTCCCCCGCCGACTGGCAGGTGGAATGGAAGTGGGACGGCATTCGCGCGCAGCTGGTCAAGCGCGAAGGCCGGCTGTGGATCTGGTCGCGGGGCGAAGAGCTGGTGACCGAACGCTTCCCCGAACTGCACAGCCTGGTCAGTGGCCTGCCTGATGGCACGGTGATCGACGGCGAGATCGTGGTGTGGAAGGACTCGGTACAACCCTTCGCCCTTTTGCAGCAGCGCATTGGCCGCAAGACCCTGAGCAAAAAAGTGCTCGACGATGCCCCGGTTGCGCTCCTCGCCTATGACCTGCTGGAACATCAGGGCGACGACTGGCGCAACCACCCCCAGGCCGAACGTCGCGCCCAACTGGAACAGGTGATTGCCCAGTGCAACCAACCCGTGTTGCAGCCCTCGCCCCTGCTGACGGGCGCCACATGGCAGGACCTGGCACTGCAACGCGAAGCCTCCCGCAGCCTCGGCGTGGAGGGCATGATGCTCAAGGCTCGCGACGGCCTGTATGGCGTGGGCCGCACCAAAGACATGGGCCTGTGGTGGAAGTGGAAAGTCGACCCCTTCAGTGTCGATGCGGTGTTGATCTACGCCCAACGCGGCCATGGCCGGCGCGCCAGCCTCTACAGCGACTACACCTTTGCCGTATGGGATGGCCCGCCCGGCAGTGAACGCACGCTGGTGCCCTTCGCCAAGGCCTACTCAGGACTGACCGACGAAGAAATGCGCAAGGTCGACGCCATCGTGCGCAAGACCACCGTGGAGAAGTTCGGCCCGGTCAGCAGCGTGACGCCCAGCATGGTGTTCGAGCTGGGGTTTGAAGGCATTGCCCTGTCCAAGCGGCACAAGAGCGGGATTGCGGTGCGCTTTCCGCGGATGTTGCGTTGGCGCCAGGACAAGGCAGTGGATGAGGCGGATAACCTTGCCACCCTGCAGGACCTACTGGCCTGACCCAGAACACCGCCCCTCCCACAATCGGATCTCCAAATGTTCCGAAACAGTGCGCTCGATTTTCAATGCCCATTTTCGGGCATCTCCTACACTCATGACTCCCTTGTCCCACCTTTTAAAACGCTCATTCGGAACTATGGTGCAGAAATTGCTACTCGTGATCCGTCTGACACCGTTCAGTAACAGTCCTAAAACGCGCCACAAGCGCTTATCTTGGTTTCCAGGGATTAAATAATGAAAAAAGCATTGCTGACCCTTTCTGCACTGGCTCTGTGCATGGCCGCCGGTACCGCGCTGGCCAAGGAATACAAGGAACTGCGTTTTGGTGTCGATCCGTCCTACGCACCGTTCGAATCCAAGGCGGCCGATGGCAGCCTCGTGGGCTTCGATATCGACCTGGGCAATGCGATCTGCGCCGAACTGAAAGTGAAGTGCAAGTGGGTCGAAAGTGACTTTGACGGCATGATTCCAGGCCTCAAAGCCAACAAGTTCGACGGAGTGATTTCGTCCATGACCGTGACCCCGGTGCGCGAGAAGGCCATCGATTTCTCCAGCGAGCTGTTCTCCGGCCCGACCTCGCTGGTGTTCAAGAAAGGCGCGGGTTACTCGACCCCAGAATCCCTCAAGGGCAAATCCGTGGGCTACGAGCAAGGCACCATCCAGGAAGCCTACGCCAAGGCGGTACTGGATAAAGCCGGTGTGACCACCAAGGCCTACGCCAACCAGGACCAGGTTTACGCCGACCTGACCTCCGGTCGTCTCGACGCTTCCGTGCAGGACATGCTGCAAGCCGAACTGGGCTTCCTGAAGTCCCCGGCCGGTGCCGGCTATGAAGTCAGCGCCGCCATCGATGACCCATTGCTGCCATCGAAAACCGCCATCGGTATCAAAAAAGGTAACACTGAACTGAAGGCCCTTTTGGATAAAGGTATCAAAGCGTTACACGATGATGGCACCTACGCCACCATCCAGAAGAAACACTTTGGCGATCTGAACCTGTACAGCGGCAAATAATGCCTGGGGCGCCCCTCCTGCGGAGGGGCGCTTTTTTATCGCCATAGGTCCTGATTTATGTTCGAAGAACTGTTGCAAACCCTCGGGCTGAGCGCACTCAGCTTGAAGGGTTTCGGCCCGTTGTTGCTGCAAGGCACCTGGATGACCATCAAGTTGTCGGTGCTGTCCCTGATCGTCAGCGTATTGCTGGGCCTGCTCGGCGCCAGCGCCAAACTTTCCAGCCTGCCCTTCCTGCGTATCCCCGCCCAGCTCTACACCACCCTGATTCGCGGTGTACCCGACCTGGTGCTGATGCTGCTGATTTTCTACAGCCTGCAAACCTGGCTCACCGGCCTGACCGACTTCATGGAATGGGAATACATCGAGATCGACCCATTCAGCGCCGGGGTGATCACCCTGGGCTTTATCTACGGTGCTTATTTCACCGAGACGTTTCGCGGCGCGATCCTCGCCGTGCCCCGTGGCCAGCTCGAAGCCGCCACGGCCTATGGCCTCAAGCGCGGGCAACGCTTTCGCTACGTGACCTTCCCGCAGATGATGCGCTTTGCCCTGCCGGGTATCGGCAACAACTGGATGGTAATGCTCAAGGCCACGGCCCTGGTGTCGATCATCGGTCTGGCGGACCTGGTCAAGGCCGCCCAGGATGCCGGCAAAAGCACCTACCAACTGTTCTACTTCCTGGTGCTCGCCGCGCTGATCTACCTGTTGATCACCAGCGCGTCCAACTTCGTCCTGCGTCGTCTTGAACGTCGCTACTCCGCAGGCTCACGGGAGGCGGTGCGATGATCGAACTCTTGCAGGAATACTGGCGCCCCTTCCTCTATAGCGACGGCCAGCACATCACCGGCCTGGCCATGACCCTGTGGCTGCTCAGCGCCGCCCTGGTCATCGGCTTTGTGGTGTCGATCCCGCTGTCCATCGCCCGTGTATCGCGCAACCCGCTGGTACGCTGGCCGGTGCAGTTCTACACCTACCTGTTCCGTGGCACGCCGCTCTATATCCAGTTGCTGATCTGCTACACCGGCATCTACAGCATCGCCGCCGTACGTGAACAGCCGCTGCTGGATGCGTTCTTTCGCGATGCGATGAACTGCACGATCCTGGCCTTCGCCCTCAACACCTGTGCCTACACCACGGAGATTTTCGCCGGGGCCATCCGCAGCATGGCCCACGGCGAAGTCGAGGCGGCCAAGGCCTACGGTTTAAGCGGCTGGAAGCTGTACGCCTACGTCATCATGCCTTCGGCGTTGCGCCGCTCGTTGCCCTACTACAGCAACGAAGTGATCTTGATGCTGCACTCGACCACGGTAGCGTTTACCGCGACGATCCCGGACATCCTCAAGGTGGCGCGGGACGCCAACTCGGCCACGTTCATGACGTTCCAATCATTCGGTATCGCCGCGCTGATCTACCTGACCGTGACCTTTGCCCTGGTCGGTCTGTTCCGTCTGGCGGAGCGCCGCTGGCTGGCGTTTCTCGGGCCCAGCCATTAAGGAGCCTTCATGCATCATCAGGTACACGATCTGGTCGCGCCGGTGCCAGGCACGGCGCGGCAGATTCACAGTTTCCACTTCGGCCCCGAACATGCCGAAGGCAAGGTCTATATCCAGTCATCGCTGCATGCCGATGAACTGCCGGGCATGCTGGTGGCCTGGCACTTGAAGGTGCGCCTGGCCGAGCTGGCGGCAGCCGGGCGGTTACTGAGCGAGATCGTGCTGGTGCCCATCGCCAATCCGGCAGGCCTGGAACAGGTGTTGATGGACACCCCGCTGGGCCGCTACGAGTTGGAAAGCGGGCAGAACTTCAATCGCCTGTTTGTCGACCTCAGTGATACCGTCGGCGATCAGGTCGAGGGCTCGCTCGGCGATAACCCGCAACAAAACGTCGAACTGATCCGCGCCGCCTTGAGCGCTGCCCTGGCCGTGCAAATCGCCGAGACCCAGTTGCACTCCCAACGCCTGGTGTTGCAACGCCTGGCCTGCGATGCCGACATGGTGCTGGACCTGCATTGCGACTTCGAAGCCGTGGCGCACCTCTACACCACGCCCGAAGCCTGGCCGCAGGTGGAACCGCTGGCACGCTATATCGGCTCGGAGGCCAATCTGCTTGCCACCGATTCCGGCGGGCAATCCTTCGATGAGTGTTTCACCCTGGTGTGGTGGCAGCTGCAACAACGCTTTGGCGCGCGCTTCCCGATTCCCATGGGCAGTTTTTCGGTGACCGTCGAACTGCGTGGCCAGGGCGACGTCAACCATGGGTTGGCCGCCCTCGACTGCCAGGCAATCATCGACTACCTGATTCACTTCGGCGCGATTGCCGGCGACGCCGCACCGCTGCCCGAACTGCCCTACCCCGCCACGCCGCTGGCGGGCGTCGAACCCGTGGCAACGCCGGTGGGCGGCCTGCTGGTGTTCAGCGCCCTGCCCGGTGAATACCTGGAAGCCGGGCAACTGATCGCCGAAATCATCGACCCCATTACCGACCGCGTAACGCCCGTGCACTGCCAGAAGGCCGGCCTGCTTTACGCCCGTTCGCTGCGCCGCATGGCCACTGCCGGGATGGTCATCGGCCATGTCGCAGGCACCGAGGCCTACCGCAGCGGCTATCTACTTTCGCCTTGAGGATGCACGCCCCATGTACAAATTGACCGTTGAAGGCCTGCATAAAAGCTATGGCGACAATGAGGTGCTCAAAGGCGTCTCGCTCAAGGCCAGGACCGGTGATGTGATCAGCCTGATCGGCGCCAGCGGCTCGGGCAAAAGCACCTTTTTGCGTTGCATCAACTTCCTGGAAACCCCCAACGACGGCGCCATGACCCTCGACGGCCAGCCGATCCGCATGGTCAGCGACCGCCACGGCATGCGCGTGGCCGACGATGCCGAACTGCAGCGCCTGCGCACGCGACTGGCGATGGTGTTCCAGCATTTCAACCTGTGGAGCCATATGAGCGTGCTGGAAAACATCACCATGGCCCCGCGCCGGGTGCTGGGTTGCAGCAAAAAGGACGCCGAAGACCGCGCCCGTCGCTACCTGGACAAAGTGGGTTTACCGGCACGCGTGGCGGACCAATACCCGGCGTTCCTGTCCGGTGGCCAGCAGCAACGGGTGGCCATCGCCCGTGCCCTGGCCATGGAGCCGGAAGTGATGCTGTTCGACGAACCCACCTCGGCCCTCGACCCGGAGTTGGTGGGTGAAGTGTTGAAGGTCATCCAGGGCCTGGCCGAGGAAGGCCGCACCATGATCATGGTGACCCACGAAATGAGCTTTGCACGCAAGGTATCCAGCCAGGTGCTGTTCCTGCACAAGGGCCTGGTGGAAGAGCAAGGCGCGCCGGAGGATGTGCTGGGCAATCCGAAGAGCGAACGCCTGCAACAGTTCCTGAGCGGCAATTTGAAGTAAACCTTTGCGACGCCTGGAGGGTCTGTGGAATAGGCCCTCCAGAGCGTTCGCCGCCCCATGGCAAAACCCCTCGACTTCGCCAAAACGTGGTTTGCCGCCAAAGGCTGGAAGCCGTTCGCTTTCCAGAAAGACGTATGGACGGCGGTCAGGGATGGCCGCTCGGGCTTGCTGCACGCCAGCACCGGCGCCGGCAAAACCTACGCCCTGTGGTTTGCCGCCCTCAACCGTTTCGCGATCACCCGACCGCCCCCCACCGGTAAACGCAAACCGCTGGCTGAGCCACTGACCGTGCTGTGGATCACGCCCATGCGTGCGTTGGCCGCCGACACCGCACGCGCCCTCGAAGCGCCGCTCGAGGCCTTGCAGATTCCCTGGAGCGTCGGCCTGCGCACCGGCGATACCAGCAGCAGCGAGCGTGCCCGGCAAACCCGACGCCAGCCCACCGCACTGGTCACCACCCCGGAAAGCCTGACCCTGATGCTCGCCCGCGCCGACAGCGAAACGAGCCTGGCGCACCTGCGCATGGTGGTGGTGGATGAATGGCATGAGCTGATCGGCAACAAGCGCGGCGTGCAGTTGCAGCTGGCGTTGGCGCGGCTGCGGCGTTGGCATCCTGAACTGATGGTGTGGGGCATTTCGGCCACCCTCGGTAACCAGTCCCACGCTCTGGAAGTGCTGGTCCCACAAGGGGACGGAATTAATGTGCAGGGGCAAACGGCCAAGCAGTTGCACGTCGACACCTTGCTGCCGCCCATCGCCGAGCGGTTTCCCTGGGCCGGGCATATCGGCTTGAAGATGCTGCCGCAGGTGGTGGCCGAGGTCGACGCCAGCAGCAGTTGCCTGGTGTTTACCAACACGCGGGCGCAGTCGGAAATCTGGTATCAGGCGCTGCTCGATGCACGCCCGGATTGGGCCGGGGTGATTGCCCTGCACCATGGTTCGCTGGCCCGCGAGACCCGCGACTGGGTGGAGCGGGCGTTGAAAGACGGTCAGCTCAAGGCGGTGGTGTGCACATCCAGCCTGGACCTGGGGGTGGATTTTTTGCCGGTGGAGCGCGTGCTGCAAATCGGCTCGGCCAAAGGCGTGGCGCGCCTGATGCAACGCGCCGGGCGCTCCGGCCATGCACCCGGACGGCCGTCGCGGGTGACCCTGGTGCCGACCCACAGCCTGGAACTGGTGGAAGCCGCTGCGGCCCAGGACGCCATTGCAGCGCGGCGCATCGAAGCCCGCGAATCGCCCCACAAGCCGTTGGATGTGCTCGTACAACATTTGGTGAGCATGGCCCTGGGCGGTGGCTTTACGCCGCAGGCGCTGCTGGCGGAGGTGCGTGGCGCCTGGGCCTATCGTGACCTCAGCGAGGCCGATTGGGCCTGGGCCCTGGGTTTTGTACGGCATGGCGGCTTATCGCTGACCGCTTACCCGGATTACCGCCGCGTGGCGCCGGACGAGCACGGCATCTGGCGCGTCCCCGATGCCCGGCTTGCGCGCCGCCATCGCATGAGCGTGGGCACCATTGTCAGCGACGCCAGTATCCAGCTGAAATTCTGGAGCAAGGGCGGCGGTGGCAAGAACCTGGGCAGTGTCGAGGAAGGTTTTATCGCACGCCTCAAGCCGGGTGATGGCTTCTTGTTTGCCGGACGCCTGCTGGAATTGGTGCGGGTGGAAAACATGACCGCCTATGTGCGCCGCAGCAGCGCCAAAAAAGCTGCCGTACCCCGCTGGAATGGCGGGCGCATGCCCCTTTCCAATGAGCTGGCCCAAGCCGTGGTGGAGCGCTTCGATGCGGCCGCGCACGGGGTCTACGAGGGGCCGGAAATGCGGGCTGTGCAAACCCTGCTGCAGACACAATTGCGCTGGTCCGGCTTGCCGACGCGCGAGCACTTGTTGGCCGAAGCCTTGAAATCGCGGGAGGGCTGGCACCTGTTCCTCTACCCGTTTGCCGGCCGCCAGGTGCACCTGGGACTGGCGAGTCTGCTGGCGTGGCGGGTCAGCCAGCAGCAGCCTGTGACCTTCTCGATTGCCGTCAACGATTATGGCTTGGAGTTGCTCAGCGCCACCGAGTTGGATTGGCCACGCTTGCTGAATGGGGCGCTGCTGAGCCCGAAGCAGTTGCTGGCAGACGTAGCAGCCAGCCTGAACGCCGGGGAACTCGCCCTGCGCCGCTTTCGCGAGATTGCGCGTATCGCCGGGCTGGTGTTTGCCGGTTACCCCGGCGCGCCGAAAAGCACGCGCCAGGTGCAGGCATCCAGCGGGTTGTTCTTTGAAGTGTTCAAGCAATATGACCCGCAAAACCTGTTGCTGGCCCAGGCGGGGGAAGAAGTCCTGCGCGACGAATTGGATATTCGTCGGCTGGAAGAGACCTTGCTTCGCCTCTCGGCGCTGACACTGGACGTGCATAGGATCGAACGTCCTACGCCCCTGGCCTTCCCACTGCTGGTAGAACGGATGCGCGAAAGCATGAGTTCGGAAAAACTCTCGGAGCGCATTGCGCGGATGGTCAAGGACTTGGAAAAAGTCGCCGATAACGGCAAACGCTGATGGTGTGCTCAGTGACGCTGGAGGGCGAAGAGCTGTGGCTGTTGGCGGATAAGGCGCTCTACTGGCCCGCGCGCCAGTGCCTGCTGATCGCCGATGCACACTTTGGCAAGGCATCGGCCTATCGCAGCCTGGGCCAGCCGGTACCGCAAGGCACCACCACCGAGAATCTGCAGCGCCTGGATCGGCTGTTGGCGGCCGTACCGTGCGCCCAGGTAATCTTTCTCGGCGATTTCCTCCACGGGCCCGGCTCCCACGCCAGCGGCACCCTCAGCGCCTTGAGAGCCTGGCGAGCACGTCATTGCGACCTGTCGATGACCTTGATTCGCGGTAATCACGATAAACGCGCGGGCGACCCACCGGCTGACTTGAACATCGAAGTGGTCCCGGAGCCCCTGTTGATGGGCCCTTTCGCCCTGCAACACGAACCGCACGCCCATGCCAGCCACCATGTGCTGGCGGGGCATGTGCACCCGGTGTATCGCTTACGCGGCAAGGGCCGGCAGAGCCTGCGCCTGCCGTGTTTCCAGTTCGGCACACGCGTCAGCCTGCTGCCGGCGTTTGGGGCGTTTACCGGGGGGCATACGGTGGAGCAGGACAATGACCGCCGAATCTTTGTCATCGGCGATCACCAGGTGTGGCAGGTGCGCTGACCGGCCTTGCGGGTATCAGGCGACCGGTGCGGGAGGCGGCTCGTCCGGAAGGGTCGGCTCACCGGGCTCGGTGGGCTGCTGTGGCCAATCCTCATCGGGTTGGCCGGGGATGCCGCCTGCATAGGCGGGATCAGCCATCAGGGACCAGGCCAGAACGCCAATCTGGTTGGGTTCAAGCCGGGCAAGTTCTGCGCTGATTCGCGGGTCAATCTTCATAAGGCACTCCTCAAGCGTGGCTCGGTGCGTTTTGCACGCACCGAGGCAGTACACCCAATAGAGTCACTTTCTGCGGACTAATTCCCTTTACGCGTAGGACCTTTCGATCAAGCGCGTGGCAAGGTGACGCCGCGCTGGCCTTGGTACTTGCCGGCGCGGTCTTTGTAGGACACTTCACAGGCCTCGTCAGACTGCAGGAACAGCATCTGCGCCACGCCTTCGTTAGCGTAGATTTTCGCCGGCAGGGTGGTGGTGTTGGAGAACTCCAGGGTCACGTGGCCTTCCCACTCAGGCTCAAGTGGCGTCACGTTGACGATAATGCCGCAGCGCGCGTAGGTGCTTTTACCCAGGCAGATGGTCAGCACGTCGCGGGGAATCCGGAAGAATTCCACGGTGCGTGCCAGGGCAAAGGAATTCGGCGGGATAATGCACACGTCGCTTTTCACATCGACGAAGCTCTTTTCGTCGAAGTTCTTCGGATCGACGATCGCCGAGTTGATGTTGGTGAACACCTTGAACTCGTCGGCGCAGCGCACATCGTAGCCGTAGCTGGAAACGCCGTACGAGATCACGCGGTCATCGCCTTCACCACGAATCTGGCGCTCGACGAACGGTTCGATCATGCCGTGCTCTTGCGCCATGCGGCGAATCCACTTGTCCGATTTGATGCTCATGGCGGGTGTCCTGAATAGCGAGGTGGAAAAATTCTGTGGGGCATCTTACCGGGGCCGGCGTTGGGGTTCAAAGGGCGTCGGGCTTTTCTTGATGAACGCACCGGCTGTCATAAGGCGCAGCCAGCGGGGCCGGGACCCGCATTGCCGCAACCGGTGTGTGTAAATACCACCGCCAGTCACGAAAATAGAGAAACCTTCGGAAATACCATTGGCACGTTCCGGAAAAAGGGTTAAGGTGGCGCCACTGTGCTGCTTGTGTCACTGAGAATCTCTACACGATATGTTGAATTTCGATCCAACCATCTCCAAGAATTTTTCCTGCTCTTTGCACTCAGTCTCGGCCAGGGCTTTTCCTGAGTCGCAGTTAACTTTGTCCAAGGAGATACACCATGTCTAATCGCCAAACTGGTACCGTTAAGTGGTTCAACGATGAAAAAGGCTTCGGCTTCATCACTCCACAATCCGGTGACGACCTGTTCGTTCACTTCAAAGCTATCCAATCCGACGGCTTCAAAAGCCTGAAAGAAGGCCAACAGGTTTCTTTCATCGCTACCCGCGGTCAGAAAGGCATGCAAGCTGAAGAAGTTCAAGTTATCTAACTTGTACTGACTCAGTCAAAAAGACCCCGCCCTTAAAAGCGGGGTTTTTTTATGCCTGGGATTTGGGCATACATGAATAAAATGTCGTGCGCAAAAAATGTGGGAGGGGGCTTGCCCCCGATGGCGGTGTAGCAGTCGATACTTGCATTGACTGACAGACCACTATCGGGGCAAGCCCCCTCCCACATTCAAGCACTCAAGCGGCGTCGTTATTGAAACAACGACTCGCTCGACAAGCCATTCTTCTCCAGGATCTCGCGCAAGCGCTTGAGCCCTTCCACCTGGATCTGCCGCACCCGCTCACGGGTCAGGCCAATCTCCAGGCCTACGTCCTCCAGCGTACTGCTCTCATGGCCACGCAGGCCGAAGCGGCGAATCACCACCTCACGCTGCTTGTCCGTGAGCTCCGACAGCCACTGGTCAATGCTTTGGGAAAGATCATCATCCTGCAACAGCTCGCAGGGATCCGTAGGACGATCATCCGTCAGGGTGTCCAGCAGGGTTTTATCCGAGTCCGGACCCAGCGAGACGTCGACCGAAGACACACGCTCGTTAAGACCCAGCATGCGCTTGACCTCCCCTACCGGTTTTTCCAGCAGGTTGGCGATTTCTTCGGGCGAGGGTTCATGATCGAGTTTTTGAGTGAGCTCACGTGCCGCCCGCAGGTACACGTTGAGCTCCTTGACCACATGGATCGGCAACCGGATCGTGCGGGTCTGATTCATGATCGCCCGTTCGATGGTCTGGCGAATCCACCAGGTGGCATAGGTCGAGAAGCGGAAGCCCCGCTCAGGATCGAACTTCTCCACCGCCCGGATCAAGCCCAGGTTGCCCTCCTCGATCAGGTCCAACAAGGACAGCCCACGATTGACGTAGCGCCGGGCGATTTTCACCACCAGGCGCAGGTTGCTTTCAATCATGCGCTTGCGCCCAGCCGGATCACCCTTTTGCGACAAGCGCGCAAAATGGACTTCTTCTTCGGGAGTCAGCAGAGGGGAAAAGCCGATTTCATTGAGGTACAGCTGGGTCGCATCGAGCGCCCGGGTGTAATCAATGTATTTGTGTTGCTTTAACGCGGTGGAGTTCTTGGATTTGGTGCGAACTGAAGGTACAGCAGGTCCCTCATTCGACATCGATTCCGTAGCGATGCCGGTCTCCATAAGGAGAACCTCATCGTCGATGTCAAACTCCGGCGCTTCTTTACTGAGAGCCATTGTTATAGTCCTTTGGTGAGTTCGACCTCAAGCTCAAGCGACGCCTTTATCCTTGGCAACGCTGGAGCCTGTTCCTTCTACGTGAGGAACAGGCTGTGCAACATATCAACGACGGGGTAGGAATTGCAGTGGATCTACAGGCTTCCCTTGACGGCGAATCTCAAAGTGCAGTTTCACCCGGTCTGTACCAGTTGATCCCATTTCGGCAATTGTCTGTCCGACTTTGACCTGCTGCCCCTCCCGAACCAACAGCCTACGGTTGTGGCCGTAAGCACTGACGTAGGTATCGCTGTGTTTGATGATGACCAGCTCGCCGTAGCCCCGCAAACCACTCCCGGCGTACACCACCGTCCCATCAGACGCAGCTAAAACAGGCTGTCCCAAATCCCCGGCAATATCAATGCCTTTATTCAAACTGCCGTTTGAAGAGAATTTTCCAATTAACACTCCATTTGAGGGCCATCCCCAACCGGTCGGCGCAGGCCCTGCGGGGGGCAACGGCGCGGGTGCCGGCTTGTTCGCGACACTCGGCGCAGCGGTACCCGCAGGCCGGGTAATGATGGTGGTTTTGCTCGAAGACGACGGCGAAGATCCGGTGTTTGTCACAACTGCCGTAGGGGTAGAACCGGTGCGACCGTCAAAGCGAATCGTCTGACCCGGATGTATCGTGTAGGGCACAGGAATATTGTTACGGGCTGCGAGGGCCTTGTAGTCCCAGCCATAACGGAAGGCAATCGAGAACAAGGTGTCGCCCTTGCGCACGACATACTGCCCGGTGGTCACCGTCGGCTTTTGTGGTGCAGCGTTATTGCGGTCAACCACCCGTGCACCGCTGCTTGGCGAGCTGGAACACCCTACCAGAAGGGAACCAAAGACAAGGCCAAGCACCAGTCGCTGAAAACTTGTTTTACTCATACGCTGCGCAAGACCTGTGAGACTCACCCGCCGCTCCCTTTGTGGTGGCTGAACATGAATGCCTGTATCAGGCTTGAAATATGACGCAAGTATAACTGGGCATTGAAGTTTTACCGTCACGCGACTGAAACGAATCATTCAGCGCGTTGAATCGCCCCGCCCATCATGTTGACTTGATAGACCCCGCCGTAAGACACATCCTCACCAACAGAATTCACTGCCCGCGAAAAATGATCAGGCCAGCGGGCCATTGAGCAACGGCACAAAACGCACGGCGCCGAGTACATGCCGGGAAAAACCATCGTCTTCACGGACAATAAGCATCAATTGTTGCACTTCACCGGAACCCACCGGAATGACCAGCCGCCCTCCCGGGGCCAGTTGATCGAGCAGCGCCTGCGGCACATCCGTGGCCACGGCAGTGACGATAATCCCGTTGTAGGGCGCCAGCGCCGGCCAGCCTTCCCAACCATCGCCCCAGCGGAATACCACGTTGCGCAGGTTCAGCTCCACCAGGCGTTCCTTGGCGCGATCCTGCAGCACCTTGATGCGCTCCACCGAGAACACCCGCTCCACCAGTTGCGACAGCACCGCCGTCTGGTAGCCGGAACCGGTGCCGATCTCCAGCACTTTGTCCAGCGGCCCCGCCGCCAGCAGCAGCTCGCTCATGCGCGCAACCATATAAGGCTGGGAGATGGTCTGGTTATGGCCGATGGGCAATGCCGTGTCTTCGTAGGCACGATGGGCCAAGGCTTCATCGACAAAGAGGTGCCGAGGCGTACGCCGGATCACTTCCAACACCTGGGCGTTGGAAAGCCCCTCTTCGTACAGGCGCTGGATCAAACGCTCACGGGTGCGCTGGGAGGTCATCCCGATGCCCCGGCGCAGCAGGTCGTCTTGTTCACGAGCCATCAGCGCAGCCCCTCCAGCCAGCCATCGAGACTACTGAAGGCATCACTGAAGGTGCGATCAAGTTGCAACGGGGTAATCGACACATAGCCTTGCATCACCGCGTGAAAGTCCGTGCCTGGGCCACCGTCTTCGGCATCGCCCGCTGCCGCGATCCAGTAGCCTTCCTTGCCACGCGGGTCGACGACCTTCAACGGCGCTGCCGCGCGGGCGCGATGGCCCAGGCGCGTAAGCTGGATACCGCGAATGTGGTCGAGGGGCAAATTGGGAATGTTGACGTTGAGCACCGTGCGCGGCGGCAGGTCCAGGGCGCCATGGGCCTCCACCAGCTTGCGCGCGAAATAGGCCGCGGTGGGCAAGTTGTCCAGTTGCCGCGATGCCAACGAAAACGCAAACGAGGTACGGCCGAGGAAGCGTCCTTCAAGCGCCGCCGCCACCGTGCCGGAATACAGCACGTCGTCGCCCAGGTTGGCGCCGAGGTTGATGCCCGACACCACCAGGTCCGGCTCCTGGTCCAACAAACTGTTGATCGCCAGGTGCACGCAGTCGGTGGGGGTGCCGTTCACACTGATAAAGCCATTGGCCAGAACCTGCGGGTGCAGCGGACGGTCGAGCGTCAGCGAACTGCTGGCGCCGCTCTTGTCCTGGTCGGGGGCAACCACCACGCACTCGGCGTAATCCTGCAGCGCAGCATAGAGCGCGGCAAGGCCGGGTGCGGTGGCACCGTCATCGTTTGATATCAGAATACGCATGGGCTGTCCGTCTGCCCCACCGGCACCAGATCAACAAGCTCGCGCACCAAGACAGTGGCGAAGCATCCGGCCGGCAGGACGAATTCCAATTGCAGAATGTCAGGCCCGGGATAATGCCACGTCAACCCGCCAATGGGCAGTCGCAGAATGCGACGTTCCTGGCTCATGCCGGCACTCACCAGCCAATCACGCAGGTCGGCTTCACCGGCGGCGACCTCCTGCTCCAACTCAAACGTGGCGCCTGTCGCCGGAGAATCACCCTCGCCCCACTGCGGGCCGGTGGGGTGCAGGTCCAGGATCGCCAGGCGCGGGTCGCTGCACTCAGCCTCCCCCGCCGGAAAAAAGCTGCGGCTGTCGGTAAACGCCAGCAGATCACCCACTTGCGCGCGCTGCCAGGAACCGTCGGCGACACGTGCCGCCAACACTTTGTTGAAGAGGAAGCTACGCGCGGTGGACAACAACCGCGAACGCACATTGCGCTGCTCCGGGAGGGCCTTGCGCGCCGCCCATTCCCGCGCGTCGACGACATTGCCACCGTTGTGGCCAAAACGCTGGGTGCCGAAATAGTTGGGGATGCCGTGCTGGGCAATCAATTGCAGCCGCGCGTCAATGGCGGCGGTATCACCGGCCAATTGGGTCAGGCGCAAGGTAAAGCCGTTGGCCGAATGCGCGCCGCGCTGCAGCTTGCGCTTGTGGCGGGCGGTTTTCAGGATCCTGAGGGTGTCGTTTTCCGCACCGCTCATGTCCGGATCGGCCTTGCCCGGCAATTGAACGCTGAACCACTGGCGGGTCAACGCCTGACGGTCCTTGAGCCCGGCATAGCTGACAGTGCGCAACGGCACGCCAGCCGCCTTGGCGATACGCCGCGCGGCTTCCTCAGTATTGAGCCCGCGCTTCTCAACCCACAACCACAGGTGCTCGCCTTCGCCGCTGAGCGGAATATCGAGCACTTCGTCGACCTGAAAATCTTCAGCCGTGGCCTTCAGGACCGCGCTGCCCAGGGCCTCGCCATAGGCACGCGGGCCCAGCAGTTGCAGGTCGTTCATGCGCGCAGCAACAAGGCGACGGAGTGCACCGCGATGCCCTCTTCACGACCGGTGAACCCGAGCTTTTCGGTGGTGGTGGCTTTCACGTTGACTTGATCCAATTCAATTTGCAGGTCTGCGGCAATCAGTGCGCGCATGGATTCGATATGCGGGGCCATTTTCGGCGCCTGGGCCACGATGGTGTTATCGACATTGCCGACCTTCCAGCCCTTGGCATGGATCAGGCCGACCACATGGCGCAGCAGGGCACGGCTGTCCGCGCCCTTGAAGGTAGGATCGGTATCCGGAAAGTGCTTGCCGATATCGCCCAGCGCCGCCGCGCCGAGCAAGGCATCGCTCAAGGCATGCAGGACAACGTCGCCGTCGGAATGAGCCAGCAACCCATGGTGGTGTGCAATGCGCACGCCGCCCAGGGTGATGAAATCGCCTTCAGCGAAACGGTGCACATCGTAGCCGTGGCCAATACGCATAAAAAAACGCCCCGATTTAATTCAGGGCGTGATTCTACCTACTTTTGCCTCATATTAACCGAGCAAAGCACGACCATGATGTCGCAAATGATCTTCGATGAAGCTGGCGATAAAGAAGTAGCTGTGGTCGTAGCCAGGCTGCAGGCGCAGTTCCAGCGGATGGCTGGCCGCCTTGGCCGCTTGCTGCAAGGCTTCGGGCTTGAGCTGCACGGCAAGGAAATCGTCGCGGTCGCCCTGGTCCACCAGCAACGGCAGCTTTTCCGAGGCTTCGCCGATCAGCACACAGGCATCCCATTCACGCCATTTGGCGCGCTCTTCACCCAGGTAACGGGAGAAAGCTTTCTGGCCCCACGGGCAATCCATCGGATTGTTAATCGGCGAAAACGCCGACACCGACAGGTAACGCCCGGGGTTGCGCAGGGCACACACCAACGCACCGTGGCCGCCCATGGAGTGGCCGCTGATACCGCGTTTGTACGAAGCCGGGAAATGCGCTTCAACCAATGCCGGCAATTCCTGCACCACGTAGTCATGCATCCGATAGTGCTTGGCCCACGGTTCCTGCGTGGCATTCAGGTAAAACCCTGCGCCCAGGCCGAAATCCCAGGCGTTATCCGGGTCGCCCGGTACACCGGGCCCACGTGGGCTGGTGTCCGGCGCCACGATGATCAACCCCAGTTCCGCCGCCATGCGCTGGGCACCGGCTTTCTGCATGAAGTTCTCATCGGTGCAGGTCAGGCCGGACAGCCAGTACAGCACCGGCAGCTTGCCGCCCTGCTCCGCTTGCGGCGGCAGGTAGACGGCGAAAGTCATGTCGCAGCCGAGCACATCGGAGTGATGTTTGTAGCGTTTATGCCAGCCGCCGAAGCTCTTCTGGCACGACAGGTTTTCCAGACTCATGGCCGACCTCAGAAGTGGATGACGGTACGAATGCTCTTGCCTTCATGCATCAGGTCAAACGCTTTGTTGATGTCTTCCAGGCCCATGGTGTGGGTGATGAAAGTGTCCAGCGGAATCTCGCCGGTCTGGGCCATTTCCACGTAGCTTGGCAACTCGGTACGGCCGCGTACGCCACCGAACGCCGAGCCACGCCAGACGCGACCGGTCACCAGCTGGAACGGGCGGGTGGAGATTTCCTGGCCGGCACCGGCAACGCCGATGATCACCGACTCGCCCCACCCCTTGTGGCAGCACTCGAGCGCGGCACGCATCAGTTGCACGTTGCCGATGCACTCGAAGGAAAAGTCCACGCCGCCGTCAGTCAAATCGACAATCACGTCCTGGATCGGGCGGTCATAATCTTTCGGATTGATGCAGTCGGTAGCGCCCAGTTGCTTGGCGATCTCGAACTTGGCCGGGTTGATGTCAATCGCGATGATACGGCCGGCCTTGGCCTTGACCGCACCGATCACGGCCGACAGGCCGATACCGCCAAGACCGAAGATCGCCACGGTGTCACCCGGCTTGACCTTGGCGGTGTTGATTACCGCACCGATGCCGGTGGTGACGCCACACCCGAGCAGGCAGACCTTCTCCAGCGGCGCTTCTTTGGGAATTTTGGCAACGGAAATTTCCGGCAGCACGGTGTACTCGGAGAACGTCGAGGTGCCCATGTAGTGGAAAATCGGCTGACCCTTGTAGGAAAAACGCGTGGTGCCATCCGGCATCAGGCCTTTGCCTTGGGTGGAACGAATGGCCTGGCACAGGTTGGTCTTACCCGAGAGGCAGAACTTGCACTTGCCGCATTCCGGGGTGTACAGCGGGATCACATGGTCGCCCACCGCCACCGAAGTCACGCCTTCGCCGATGGCTTCGACCACCGCACCGCCTTCATGGCCAAGGATGGAGGGGAAGATGCCTTCCGGGTCAGCGCCGGACAGGGTGTAGGCATCGGTATGGCAAACCCCGGAGGCGACCACACGCAACAGCACTTCGCCCGCCTTGGGCATGGCCACATCGACTTCCACGATCTCGAGGGGTTTCTTGGCTTCAAAGGCAACGGCAGCGCGGGACTTGATCATCCAGGTTTCTCCAGGGCGTTAAAAATGATGGAGAGAGTGTAAAACATGGCTCCATGATTAATAATCCAGGCAAAAGCAAAACTTTATTGCTGTACAGGGATAATCGCTATGCTGGAGAACCGCTGGGAAGGCATCGATGAATTCGTTGCCGTCGCCGAATGCAGCCAATTTACGGCGGCTGCCGAGCGGCTGGGTGTGTCTTCGTCCCACATCAGCCGCCAGGTGGCACGCCTGGAAGAGCGCCTGCAAACGCGGTTGCTGTATCGCAGTACCCGTAAGGTGACCCTGACCGAAGCAGGTCAGACATTTCTGCAACATTGCCAGCGCCTGCAGGACGGCCGCGAAGAAGCCCTGCGCGCCGTGGGCGACCTCACCAGCGAACCGAAAGGCATGTTGCGCATGACCTGCGCGGTGGCCTATGGCGAGCGTTTCATCGTGCCGCTGGTGACGCGGTTCATGGGCCTGTACCCGCAATTGCGGGTGGATATCGAATTGAGCAACCGCCAACTGGATCTGGTGCACGAAGGCCTCGACCTGGCGATTCGCCTGGGGCGCTTGCAGGATTCGCGCATGGTCGCCAGTCGCCTCGCACCTCGGCGTATGTACCTGTGCGCGTCGCCGTCCTACCTGGCGCGGTACGGACGGCCCCATAGCTTGTCGGAATTGAGTCGACATAACTGCCTGATCGGCAGCTCGGATATTTGGCAACTGGCCCAGGACGGGCGCGAATTTTCCCAACGGGTACAGGGAAACTGGCGCTGCAACAGTGGGCAAGCGGTGCTGGATGCGGCGCTGCAAGGGGTGGGGTTATGCCAACTGCCGGACTATTACGTGCTGGAGCATCTGCACAGCGGCGCGCTGGTGTCGTTGCTGGAGGCGCATCAGCCGCCGAATACGGCGGTGTGGGCGCTGTATCCGCAACAACGGCACTTGTCGCCGAAGGTCAGGAAGTTGGTGGATTTCTTGAAAGAGGGCTTGGCCGAGCGGCCGGAGTACAGCGGTTGATTAACGACGATTCGCCCAACGCAGTCGCAGCCACTCCAGGTCTTCCGGCCGGGTCACCTTGATATTGTCCGAGCGCCCTTCGATCAAGCGCGGCGCCTGCCCGGACCACTCCATCGCCGAGGCTTCATCGGTGATCACCGCATCGGCCACCAGGCTGTCAGCCAATGCGCGGTGCAAGGCCCCGAGGCGGAACATCTGCGGCGTATAGGCTTGCCAGATCAAGCTGCGGTCGACGGTTTCCACCACCCGCCCCTGCTTGTCGACACGCTTGAGGGTATCGCGAGCCGGCACCGCCAGCAGGCCGCCCACCGGATCGTCCGCCAATTCGACCAGCAGCTTGTCGAGGTCATCACGGCTCAAATTAGGCCGCGCCGCGTCATGCACCAACACCCAATCGTCATCGCCGGCGCCCAGGGCATTGAGTTGCAGCAGTGCATTGAGCACCGACCCCGAGCGCTCCGAACCACCGTCCGCACGTTGGATACGCGGGTCAGCGGCACACGCCAGGTCGGGCCAATACGGATCTTCAGCAGCAAGACTGACCACCAACCCCTTGAGGCTGGGATGGTCGAGAAAACAGCCAAGGCTGTGTTCGAGAATAGTGCGCCCGCCCAATTGCAAGTATTGCTTGGGACGGTCCGCGGCCATACGGGCACCGACGCCCGCGGCAGGTATCACGGCCCAGAAGGCCGGCAAACGGTAACTCATTGGGCCAACTGGTAGAGGGTCTCGCCCTCCTTGACCATGCCCAACTCATGACGGGCCCGTTCTTCAACGGTCTCGGTACCCTTTTTCAGCTCAAGCACTTCGGCATCGAGGACGCGGTTGCGCTCCAGCAGGCGTTCGTTCTCGGCGTGCTGGTCGGCAATTTGCTGGGTCAGGTCTTTTACCTGCGCAAAGCTGCCATTACCTACCCATAGGCGGTACTGCAGGCCAGCCAGCAACAAGAGCAAGACGAGGAACAACCAATTGGGACTGCGCATCGAATATCGGGTATCCAGTGGAAAAACACGCCATGCAAAACTTTTACAGCAACTGATAGCACGAAGCCTGGAAGAACCAGGCTTGTGCTTGATCGCCATCAGATTAGCGTCGAAACTCGCACCTTCGTGATCTTTCCGACGCAATCCACCGACTTTTTACCACTTACCGATCAGCCGCGAAACTCGCCGCGACCGTTGTACTTGGCTTTGCCGGCCAGTTGCTCTTCGATACGCAGCAATTGGTTGTACTTGGACACACGGTCGGAACGGCACAGGGAGCCGGTCTTGATCTGGCCCGCCGAAGTGCCCACGGCCAGGTCGGCGATGGTCGAGTCTTCGGTTTCGCCGGAGCGGTGCGAGATCACGGCGGTGTAGCCCGCAGCCTTGGCCATCTGGATGGCTTCCAGGGTTTCGGTCAGGGTGCCGATCTGGTTGAACTTGATCAGGATCGAGTTGGCGATCTTTTTGTCGATGCCTTCTTTCAGGATCTTGGTGTTGGTCACGAACAGGTCGTCACCCACCAGCTGGACTTTCTCGCCGATCTTGTCGGTGAGGATCTTCCAGCCATCCCAGTCGGACTCGTCCAGGCCGTCTTCGATCGAGATGATCGGATAGCGCTGGGTCAGGCCCTTCAGGTACTCGGCAAAACCTTCGGAGTTGAACACCTGGCCTTCGCCGGACAGGTTGTATTTGCCATCTTCGTAGAACTCGCTGGCGGCGCAGTCCAGGGCCAGGGTCACGTCGGTGCCCAGTGTGTAGCCGGCGTTGGCCACGGCTTCGGAGATCACTTTCAGTGCATCTTCGTTGGACGCCAGGTTCGGTGCGAAACCACCTTCGTCACCTACGGCAGTGCTCAGGCCACGAGCTTTCAGCACGGCTTTGAGGTGATGGAAAATCTCGGTGCCCATGCGCAGGCCTTCGGAGAAGGTCTTGGCGCCGACCGGCTGCACCATGAATTCCTGGATGTCGACGTTGTTATCGGCATGCTCGCCACCGTTGATGATGTTCATCATCGGAACCGGCATCGAGTAGACACCCGGGGTACCGTTCAGGTTGGCGATGTGGGCGTACAGCGGCAGGTCCTGGTCCTGGGCGGCCGCCTTGGCAGCAGCCAGGGACACGGCGAGGATGGCGTTGGCGCCGAGGCTGCCTTTGTTTTCAGTGCCGTCGAGCTTGATCATCGCGTGGTCCAGGGCTTTCTGGTCCAGCGGGTCCTTGCCCAGCAGCAGGTCACGGATCGGGCCGTTGATGTTGGCTACAGCCTTGAGGACACCCTTGCCCAGGTAACGGCTCTTGTCGCCATCACGCAGTTCCAGCGCTTCGCGCGAACCTGTGGAAGCACCGGACGGCGCGCAGGCGCTGCCGATGATGCCGTTATCGAGAAGCACGTCGGCTTCGACGGTGGGGTTGCCACGGGAGTCGAGAACTTCACGACCTTTGATGTCGACGATTTTTGCCATTGTTGTAAACACTCCAAAGTTGACGAAAACGACGCAGCTGAAGGAAATCTTTTGACCGACCGCAAGGGTGGAACAACGGGGCAGGCTTGCAGGCGACAAGGCTCAGGCCCGTAGGCCTGAGCGTAAAGCATGGGAAAGTCTACCGGAGAATCAACGCTTACGCGGTCTCTACCGTCGGAAAACTCTTGACCAGTTCGTCCAACTGCTTGAGCTGGGCCAGGAATGGCTCCAGCTTGTCCAGGCGCAGGGCGCATGGGCCGTCGCATTTGGCGTTGTCCGGGTCCGGGTGGGCTTCGAGGAACAGGCCCGCCAGGGACTGGCTGATGCCGGCCTTGGCCAGGTCCAGTACCTGGGCACGGCGCCCACCGGCGGAGTCGGCGCGACCACCGGGCATTTGCAGCGCGTGGGTCACGTCGAAGAACACCGGGTATTCGAACTGCTTCATGATGCCGAAACCGAGCATGTCCACCACGAGGTTGTTGTAGCCGAAGCTCGAACCGCGCTCGCAGAGGATCAACTGGTCGTTACCCGCTTCCACGCACTTGTTCAGGATGTGTTTCATCTCCTGGGGCGCGAGGAACTGGGCTTTCTTGATATTGATCACCGCGCCGGTCCTGGCCATCGCGACCACGAGGTCGGTCTGGCGCGACAGGAAGGCCGGCAACTGGATGATGTCGCACACCTCGGCGACCACGGCAGCCTGTTCAGGCTCGTGGACGTCGGTGATGATCGGCACGCCGAAGGCTTGCTTGATGTCCTGGAAGATCCGCATGCCTTCTTCAAGGCCCGGGCCGCGATAGGAGGTCACGGACGAACGGTTGGCCTTGTCGAAGCTGGCCTTGAACACGTAGGGGATACCCAGTTTCTCGGTAACCTTGACGTACTCTTCACAGACCTGCATCGCCATGTCACGGCTTTCCAACACGTTCATGCCGCCGAACAGCACCATGGGCTTGTCGTTGGCAATCTCGATGTCGCCTACGCGAATGATCTTCTGGGCCATCAGGTTTACGCCTTCTTCTGGTGTTGCGTCAGTGCAGCCTTGACGAAACCGCTGAACAACGGGTGACCGTCGCGTGGAGTCGAGGTGAACTCGGGGTGGAACTGGCAAGCGACGAACCATGGATGATCCGGGGCCTCGACCACTTCCACCAGCGCGCCATCACCGGAGCGACCGGAGATTTTCAGGCCAGCCTCTTTGATCTGCGGCAGCAGGTTGTTGTTCACTTCGTAGCGGTGACGGTGACGCTCGACGATCACGTCCTTGCCGTAGCAATCATGAACCAGGGAACCCGGCTCCAGCAGGCAGTCTTGCGCGCCAAGGCGCATGGTGCCGCCCAGGTCGGAGCTTTCGGTACGGGTTTCGACGGCACCGGTGGCGTCTTCCCACTCGGTGATCAGGCCCACGACCGGGTGGCCGCTCTTGCTGTCGAACTCGGTGGAGTTGGCGTCTTTCCAGCCCATCACGTTACGGGCGAACTC
The DNA here is from genome assembly GCF_049132125.1 of Pseudomonas sp. NFX5. Lineage (NCBI taxonomy): Bacteria > Pseudomonadati > Pseudomonadota > Gammaproteobacteria > Pseudomonadales > Pseudomonadaceae > Pseudomonas > Pseudomonas sp. NFX5. The sequence goes on along the minus strand of NZ_JAFMZG010000030.1, from coordinate 201,213 downwards.
GATAACAGCCACTTGCATGCCCAGGCAGATGCCCAGGTACGGCACCTTGTTCTCGCGAGCGTACTGCACGGCAGTGATCTTGCCTTCCACGCCACGCAGGCCGAAACCGCCTGGAACGAGGATCGCATCGACACCTTCGAGCAGCGCGGTGCCCTGGTTCTCGATGTCTTCGGAATCGATGTAGCGCAGGTTGACCTTGGTACGGTTGCTGATGCCCGCGTGGCTCATCGCTTCGATCAGCGACTTGTACGCATCCAGCAGTTCCATGTACTTGCCGACCATGGCGATGGTGACTTCGTGCTCAGGGTTGAGCTTGGCGTCAACCACGGCTTCCCACTCGGACAGGTCCGCGCCGTTGCACTGCAGGCCGAAACGCTCGACCACAAAATCATCCAGGCCTTGCGAATGCAGGATGCCCGGGATCTTGTAGATGGTGTCGGCGTCTTCCAGGGCGATCACCGCACGTTCTTCAACGTTGGTGAACTGCGCGATCTTGCGACGCGAGGAAATGTCGATCGGGTGGTCGGAGCGGCATACCAGTACGTCCGGCTGCAGGCCGATGGAACGCAGTTCCTTGACCGAGTGCTGGGTAGGCTTGGTTTTGGTTTCGCCGGCGGTGGCGATGTACGGCACCAACGTGAGGTGCATCAGCATCGCGCGCTTGGCGCCGACTTCGAAACGCAGCTGGCGGATGGCTTCGAGGAACGGCTGGGATTCGATGTCACCCACGGTGCCACCGATCTCGACCATCGCCACGTCGGCATCGCCTGCACCCTTGATGATGCGGCGCTTGATCTCGTCGGTGATGTGCGGGATCACCTGGATGGTTGCACCCAGGTAGTCACCACGGCGCTCTTTGCGCAGCACGTGCTCGTAGACACGGCCGGTGGTGAAGTTGTTGTTCTGGGTCATGGTCGTGCGGATGAACCGCTCGTAGTGGCCCAGATCCAGGTCGGTCTCGGCGCCGTCGTGTGTGACGAACACTTCACCGTGCTGGAACGGGCTCATGGTGCCCGGGTCGACGTTGATGTACGGGTCCAGCTTGAGCATGGTGACTTTAAGCCCCCGCGCCTCCAGGATGGCCGCCAATGAAGCGGAGGCAATGCCTTTCCCCAATGAAGAAACAACACCGCCCGTGACGAATATGTAGCGCGTCATGAAAAACCCTAGAAGTCTGCGTTAAAGCGGTCCGAGCCGCCGGGGAAAGCGAAGAGAGGCCGAAGCCCCCGATCACCTGCATTAATCACAGTGCACCTTTCAAAAAAACCGCCGCGTTGTGACAGACCAGCAGTGAAACTGCCGGTACGTTGATCGCTACACATTTTTTGGAATCGCCCAGCAAAGACTGCTTGGTAATCGGCAACTGCTGCGATTCAGGCGAATCCACAGAAGTTGTATCAAGAAGGGAGCGTAGTCTACCGGAAAGGCGCTATCAGCTCAAACCTTGATCGCAGGTCTCTGGCATCCAATGTAATTGCCAAGCTTCACTCGGTGCGGCCCAGAGTCCTGTGAGGAGGGGCACGCCGAGCAATTGCTCGCCCCGATACAGCAGCGGCAATCTGCCACGGATGAAGCCCGGCACCCCCTGTTCATTAAGCAGGCGCTTCAAGTCACGCCGGCCTCGGCCAGGTAATTCAAGCATTTCGCCGCCCTGGCGATAACGCACCTCCAGCGGGCCTTCGGGCACCTTGCCGCTCATTTCCAGCAGGCCATTGCCGGGTAACTCTAGTGGCTTTTGCGGATCAGGCCAGCTCACCGATGCGTGGGAAAACTCCGACCAGCCGCGAGGCAACCACCAGATGCGTGCGCCGCAACGGTGCAACTCCCCATCAGCCAGACGCCATAAGGGCTGCGCGTCGCCCTTGGCGTCGCGCAGGGAATACCAGCCGGCCCAATGGTCGCTGTCGGGTAAACGGGTCAGCGGCGCCAGCCAATGGCGCAGGACATTGCGCTGGCGGGCATCGGAAAGTTCGCGCAGTGGACCAAGGTCCAATGATGGCAACACCAACCAAGGAAACCGCGAAGGTTGATCGGCGGCTTGCAGGTCCATGCAGGCCAGTTCACCCAGCAGCGCCTGGGCTTCACCGAGGTGGTCGGCAGTCCGGGCCAGACTGGAGACAGCTTGGGGCCAACGCGCCGTCAGCGTCGGGATCACGCGGTGACGCAGGTAATTACGGGAGAAACGTGGATCGGTGTTGGAAGGATCTTCAATCCACGTGAGTTGATGCTCATCGGCGTAGGCTTCCAGCTCGGCGCGCGAGACCTCCAGCAACGGCCGCACCAGGAAACCACCTGCCAACGGACGATGCGCAGGCATTGCGGCGAGCCCTCGCACCCCGGCACCGCGCAGCAGGCGGAATAGCAGGGTTTCGGCTTGATCATCGCGATGCTGGCCGGTGAGTAACACTTCCCCTGCCCCGATCACCTCGGTAAACGCCCGGTAACGTGCATCACGCGCTGCACGCTCAAGACTGGCGCCGGGCTGCACGTGCACGCGCATGACCCGCAAGGGGACGCCCAGGCTGTCGCACACCGACTGGCAATGGCTCGGCCAGGTGTCGGCGGCGGCTTGCAGGCCATGATGGACATGGACAGCGCTTAGAGGCGGAAGGGCTTCGGCGTTGGCCAGGAGATGCAGCAGGACAGTGGAATCAAGACCACCGGAGAAGGCGATATGCCAAGCCGGGGCGTTGCGCCAGGGGGCCAGGGCGTGCAGGAGTTTGGCGGATAAAGTCGGTTTCATCACAGGTTACCGCCGCAAATCTGGAATACCCAAGCCAAGCATACACAAAGCAAATGTGGGAGGGTGCTTGCCCCCGATAGCGGAGCGTCAGCCAGTGAATACAGTGACTGACACTCAGCAATCGGGGGCAAGCCCCCTCCCACATTAGTACCGCTGCGGCCTTAGAGGCCGTAGCTCATCAGGCGCTCGTAACGACGGGCCAGCAGCGCTTCGTTATCCAGCTTCTTGAGCATCGCCAGTTGCGAACCCAACTCGGCACGGATAGTCGCGGCGGCGGCGGCCGGGTCGCGGTGGGCGCCGCCCAATGGCTCGGCGATCACTTTGTCGACGATACCCAAGCCTTTGAGGCGATCGGCGGTGATGCCCATGGCTTCAGCAGCGTCCGGCGCCTTTTCTGCGGTTTTCCACAGGATCGAGGCGCAACCTTCCGGCGAGATCACCGCATAGGTCGAATATTGCAGCATGTTCAACTGGTCGCAGACGCCAATCGCCAGTGCACCGCCAGAACCACCTTCACCAATCACGGTGGCGATGATCGGGGTTTTCAGGCGGGCCATCACTCGCAGGTTCCAGGCAATCGCTTCGCTCTGGTTGCGCTCTTCGGCGTCGATACCCGGGTAAGCACCCGGGGTGTCGATAAAGGTCAGGATCGGCATCTTGAAGCGCTCGGCCATTTCCATCAGGCGGCACGCCTTGCGGTAGCCTTCCGGACGCGGCATGCCGAAGTTGCGGCGTACTTTCTCGCGCACTTCACGGCCTTTCTGGTGACCGATGACCATGACCGGCTGGTCGTCCAGGCGAGCGATACCGCCCACGATGGCCGCGTCGTCGGAAAAATGGCGGTCGCCGTGCAGCTCGTCGAACTCGGTGAAGATGTGCTGAATGTAGTCCAGGGTATACGGACGGCGCGGGTGGCGGGCCAGGCGCGCGATCTGCCAGCTGGTCAGCTTGCCGAAGATGTCTTCGGTGAGCGTGCTGCTCTTGTCTTGCAGGCGAGCGATCTCATCGCCGATATTCAGCGAATTGTCATTGCCGACCAGGCGCAGCTCTTCGATCTTGGCTTGCAGGTCAGCGATCGGCTGTTCGAAATCAAGAAAATTCGGGTTCATAAGCGTCCGTCTTGGGTCGACGGCCAAGGGTTGCCTGGCCAGCCGGTTGTCTATTCGCGCCCTACCTTAAGGGAGAGGCGCGTTTAGGTCGAGATTAAATGTTCAGCCGAGGTCAGGCGTCCTGACCGTCAACGGTATTGGAGGAAGACGTTGTCACGACCGAACTGGTCACGCAAAGCTTGAATCAAGCCGTCAGCGGGATCAATTCGCCAGGTCTCGCCAAACTGCAACATGGCCTTGGCGTCGTTGCCGGTGTACTCCATGGTCACCGGGCAGGCACCACGATGGCGCTTGAGCAGGTCACCCAACCAGCGTAGCTGATCGCCCTTGAGGGCTTCGGTCTTCACCTTCAGGCGCAGGCTTTCGGCCAGGTTGGTGCGCGCGTCCTCCATGCTCATCACCCGCTTGATCCGCAGGCGCAAGCCGCCGGAGAAGTCATCGTTGCTGACCTCCCCTTCCACCACCACCATGGCGTCGGTCTGCAGCAGCGACTGCGCGGAATGAAAGGCGTCGGCAAACAGCGACGCCTCGATCCGCCCCGAGCGGTCGTCGAGGGTGATAAAGCCCATCTTGTCGCCCTTTTTGTTTTTCATCACTCGCAGGGCGATGATCATGCCGGCGACGGTCTGGGTATCACGCGCCGGCTTCAGGTCGATAATACGTTGACGGGCAAAACGGCGGATTTCGCCTTCATATTCGTCAATCGGGTGACCGGTGAGGTACAGGCCCAAGGTGTCTTTTTCACCCTTGAGGCGCTCCTTGAGGGTCAGGTCCTTGGCCTTGCGGTGGTTGGCATACACATCCGCATCTTCTTCGACGAACAACCCGCCAAACAGGTCGGCGTGGCCGCTGTCGTGGGTGCGGGCGGTCTGTTCGGCGGCCTTGATCGCTTCTTCCATGGCGGTGAGCAGCACCGCGCGGTTGCGGTCGATATTCGCCTGGTACGCCTTCGGCTCATCATGGAAATACGGGCCGAGACGGTCGAGTGCGCCGCTGCGGATAAGACCATCGAGGGTACGTTTGTTGATGCGCTTGAGGTCAACCCGTGCGCAGAAGTCGAACAGATCCTTGAACGGTCCGTCCTGGCGCGCTTCGGTGATGGCTTCCACCGGGCCTTCGCCCACGCCCTTGATAGCGCCCAGGCCATAGATGATGCGGCCTTCGTCGTTCACCGTGAACTTGAACTCCGAGGCGTTCACGTCCGGCGCGTCGAGGCGCAGCTTCATGGTGCGCACTTCCTCGATCAAGGTCACGACCTTGTCGGTGTTGTGCATATCCGCCGAAAGTACCGCAGCCATGAACGGCGCCGGGTAGTGGGCTTTCAGCCAGGCGGTCTGGTACGACACCAGGCCGTAGGCGGCGGAGTGGGATTTGTTGAAGCCGTAACCGGCGAATTTTTCCACCAGGTCGAAAATGTTACCGGCCAGGTCGGCATCGATATTGTTGGTGGCGCAACCCTCAATGAAACCGCCGCGTTGCTTGGCCATTTCCTCGGGCTTTTTCTTACCCATCGCACGCCGCAGCATGTCCGCGCCACCGAGGGTGTAGCCGGCCATCACCTGGGCGATCTGCATCACCTGTTCCTGGTACAGGATGATGCCGTAGGTCGGCGCCAATACCGGCTTGAGGCCTTCGTACTGGTAGTCGGAGTGCGGGTACGCCAGCTCGGCACGACCGTGCTTACGGTTGATGAAGTCATCCACCATGCCCGATTGCAGCGGGCCCGGACGGAACAGGGCCACCAGTGCGATCAAGTCTTCCAGGCAGTCGGGCTTGAGCTTTTTGATCAGCTCTTTCATGCCGCGGGATTCAAGCTGGAACACCGCCGTGGTTTCGGCTTTTTGCAGCAAGGTGTAGGTGGGCTTGTCGTCCAGCGGGATGAAGGCGATATCCAGCGGTTCTTCGTTGACCTTGGCGCGGTCGCGGTTGATGGTCTTGAGTGCCCAGTCGATGATCGTCAGGGTGCGCAGGCCGAGGAAGTCGAACTTCACCAGGCCGGCCGCCTCCACATCGTCCTTGTCGAACTGGGTGACCAGGCCGCCGCCCTCTTCATCGCAATAGATAGGCGAAAAGTCAGTCAGCTTGGTCGGCGCAATGACCACACCACCGGCGTGCTTACCGACGTTACGCACCACGCCCTCGAGCTTGCGCGCCATCTCCCAGATTTCGGCGGCCTCTTCATCGACCTTGATGAAGTCGCGCAGGATCTCTTCCTGCTCGTAGGCTTTTTCCAGGGTCATGCCGACTTCGAACGGGATCATCTTCGACAGGCGGTCCGCCAGGCCGTAGGACTTACCCTGCACCCGCGCTACGTCACGGATAACCGCCTTGGCCGCCATGGAACCGAAGGTGATGATCTGGCTCACGGCGTTGCGACCGTATTTCTCGGCCACGTATTCGATCACACGGTCGCGACCGTCCATACAGAAGTCGACGTCGAAGTCGGGCATGGACACCCGTTCCGGGTTCAGGAACCGTTCGAACAGCAGGTCATATTCCAGCGGATCAAGGTCGGTGATCTTCTGTACATAGGCGACCAGCGAGCCGGCACCCGAGCCCCGGCCCGGGCCTACCGGCACGCCGTTGCTCTTGGCCCACTGGATAAAGTCCATCACGATCAGGAAGTAACCGGGGAACCCCATCTGGATGATGATATCCAGCTCGAAATTCAGCCGATCGACATAAACCTGGCGCTTGGCCTCGTAATCTTCGGTGGTGTCCCTCGGCAGCAGGACGGAGAGCCGCTCCTCCAGACCATCAAACGACACCTTGCGGAAATACTCGTCGATGGTCATGCCATCGGGAATCGGGAAGTTGGGCAAAAAGTGCTTGCCCAGCTTCACTTCGATATTGCAGCGCTTGGCGATCTCGACGGAGTTTTCCAGGGCCTCGGGCAGGTCGCTGAACAGCTCGGCCATCTCCTCCGCGCTCTTGAGGTACTGCTCTTCGCTGTAGTTCTTGGAACGACGCGGGTCATCCAGGGCCCGGCCTTCACCGATGCACACGCGGGTTTCGTGGGCCTCGAAATCTTCCTTCTTGATAAAGCGCACATCGTTGGTCGCCACCAAGGGCGCGCCCAGCTTGTCGGCCAGGGCTACGGCGGCGTGCAGATGCTCTTCATCGTTGGGGCGGTTGGTGCGCTGGACTTCCAGGTAGAAACGGTCGGGGAAGACCTGCATCCACTCCCTTGCCAGCACTTCGGCTTCATGGGGATTGCCGCCCAGCAGTGCGATACCGATCTCGCCCTCCTTGGCGGCCGACAGCATGATCAGGCCTTCGCTGGCCTCGGCGACCCATTCGCGCTCGATGATGATCGAACCGTTGCGCTGGCCGTCGATAAAGCCACGGGAAATCAATTCGGTGAGGTTGCGATAACCCACGCCATTCATCGCCAGCAGGCTGATGCGGCTCAGGGGGTTATCCGGGTCTTTGTTGGACAGCCACAGGTCGGCGCCGCAGATCGGCTTGATGCCGGCGCCCATGGCGTTCTTGTAGAACTTGACCAGGGAGCACATGTTGTTCTGATCGGTAACCGCGACCGCAGGCATGTTCATGCCCACCAGGGTCTTGACCAGCGGTTTGATCCGTACAAGGCCGTCGACCAGGGAGTATTCAGTGTGCAGGCGCAGGTGAACGAATGAAGCCGGCATAGTGATCCTGTCCAGAAACTTAGAAACAACAAGGCCCGGGATTGTACCGGGCCTTGGCAAAAACATCAGCCTTGCGACTAAACCTCGCTGAGGTTCTCGCGCAGCTCATAAGCCTGGCGCACCGGGGCAAACGAGCGCCGATGGATCGGCGTTGGGCCGAGACGGGCCAGGGCTTCCAGATGAACGGGCGTCGGATAGCCTTTATGGCCCCCGATGCCGTAGCCGGGGTAAATCAATTCGAAGGCAGCCATTTCACGGTCTCGGCTGACCTTGGCCAGGATCGACGCGGCGGCAATGGCTGGAACCTTGCTATCACCCTTGACCACCGCCTCAGCCGGCATCGCCAGCTTCGGGCAACGGTTGCCATCGATCATCGCCAGTTTTGGCGTGATATGCAGGCCTTCAACGGCACGCTGCATGGCCAGCATCGTGGCGTGCAGAATGTTCAATTCGTCGATTTCTTCGACTTCGGCCCGGGCGATATGCCAGCTCAGGGCCTTTTCACAGATTTCGTCGTAGAGTTTTTCACGACGCGCTTCGGTGAGTTTTTTCGAGTCGTTGAGGCCCAGGATCGGACGGTTCGGATCCAGGATCACGGCCGCCGTCACCACCGCGCCACACAGCGGGCCGCGCCCCACTTCGTCAACACCGGCCACCAGTTCGTGGGTTTGGGCAACGAGGCTGAAATCCAGGCCTATTTGCGTGCTCATAAAGCTTCCTGTTTTTGGCCGATCAAGGTCAATACGGCGTCGGCCGCCTGGTTCGAGGCATCACGGCGCAGGGTGCGGTGAATGTCGTCAAAACCGCGGGTCTGTTCTTCGCCGCCGTCGATCAAGGGCAATAGGGTTTGCGCGAGGGCTTCGGGGGTTGCATCGTCCTGCAATAATTCCGGCACCAACAAGCGCTGGGCCAGCAAGTTGGGCAAGGAGATGTAAGGACTTTTGACCATGCGCTTGAGAATCCAGAAGGTCAGCGGTGCCAGGCGATAGGCCACGACCATCGGGCGCTTGTAGAGCAGGGCCTCCAAGGTCGCGGTGCCCGAAGCGATCAGCACCGCATCACAGGCCGCCAGGGCCAGGTGCGACTGGCCGTCGAGCAGGGTCAATGGCAGATTGCGACCGACCAGCAGCGTCTCGATTTGTGCACGCCGTTGCGGGCTGGCGCAGGGCAACACGAACCGTATCCCGGGCTTCAAGGCTTGCAGGCGCTCGGCAGCATCGAAAAACACGCTGGCAAGACGGCCCACTTCGCCGCCTCGACTGCCCGGCATCAGCGCAACGAGCGGGCCTTCGGGCAACCCCAGCTCGGCACGCGCGGCTGCACGATCAGCCTGCAAAGGAATGCTGTCAGCCAGGGTATGCCCGACAAACCTTACCGGCACGCCCTTCTCCTCGTAGAACCTGGCCTCGAACGGCAACAGGGTCAACATCAGGTCGCAGCCTTCGCGGATCTTCAACACACGTTTCTGCCGCCACGCCCACACAGAGGGGCTGACGTAGTGCACGGTCTTGATCCCGGCCTGACGCAACTTGAGTTCGATATTGAGGGTGAAGTCCGGCGCATCGATGCCGATAAACACGTCGGGCTTTTCTTCGATCAGCGTCTGGATCAGCAGCTTGCGACGAGCCAGGAGCTCACGCAGGCGACCCAGCACCTCGACCAGGCCCATGACCGACAGACGCTCCATGGGGAAGTATGACGTCAGGCCTTCGGCCTGCATCAGCGGGCCGCCGACGCCGATAAACTCCACCGCAGGGTGCCGGGCCTTGAGTGCCCGCATCAGACCTGCGCCCAAAATGTCGCCGGAAGCTTCTCCGGCCACCAGCGCGATACGCAGAGTAGCCATGATCAGCGGGTGATGCCGCGGGTCGACGCCTGGATCGAGTCACGGAACACCGCGACTTCCGGAAACAACGCTGCCGGCTCGGCCAGTTGGATCAACGCCTGGTCCACCGTCAGCCCCTGACGGTAGACCACCTTGTAGGCGCGGCGCAGGGCGTGGATCGCCTCTTCGCTGAAGCCACGACGGCGCATGCCTTCGAAGTTCATGCTGCGGGCTTCGGCCGGGTTGCCGAACACCGTGACGAACGCCGGAACGTCCTTGCCGATGGCAGTGCCCATGCCGGAAAAGCTGTGGGCGCCGATATGGCAATACTGATGCACCAGGGTAAAACCGGACAGGATCGCCCAATCGTCAACGTGTACATGGCCAGCCAACGCGGTGTTGTTGACCAGGATGCAGTGGTTGCCGATCACGCTGTCATGACCGATATGGGCATAGGCCATGACCAGGTTGTGATCACCCAGCGTGGTCTCGGCACGATCCTGCACGGTGCCACGGTGAATGGTCACGCCTTCACGGATGATGTTGTGATCACCGATTACCAGGCGGGTTTCTTCACCCTTGTACTTCATGTCCGGGGTGTCTTCGCCTACCGAGGAAAACTGGTAGATGCGGTTATGTTTGCCAATGCGGGTCGGACCCTTGAGGATCACGTGCGGCCCGATGACAGTCCCCTCGCCGATTTCCACACCTGCGCCGATGATCGACCAGGGGCCGACCTCAACGTCGGCGGCCAGTACGGCCGACGGATCGATGATTGCGCGAGGGTCAATCAAACTCATAGTTTGCGTTCCGCACAGATGATCTCGGCAGAGCACACCGGCTTGCCATCTACCGAGGCCTGGCATTCGAACTTCCAGATCTGGCGCTTGCAGCTGATGAACTTGGCTTCCAGGATCAACTGGTCACCCGGGGTAACCGGGTTGCGAAAGCGCAACTTGTCGGAGCCCACGAAATAGTAAAGCGTGCCGTCGGCAGGCTTGAGGTCGAGCATTTTGAAACCAAGGATACCGGCAGCCTGGGCCATTGCTTCGATGATCAATACGCCCGGCATGATGGGATGCGCGGGAAAGTGACCGTTGAAGAACGGTTCGTTGATGCTGACATTCTTGTAGGCACGAATGCGCTTTTCCTCAACATTCAGGTCCACTACACGGTCCACCAGCAGGAACGGGTAACGGTGAGGCAGGTATTCGCGAATCTCGTTGATGTCCATCATTTCGGGGGGAAGCCTGTAATAAAGATTGGGGGCGGGCGACTAAACGCACGCCCCGCTAGCAAATCAAGGAGGCAGTCTAGCGGCTGTGCACACTTGATATGGAAATGGTATCAGCCTTCTGATGAAGCATTACCGCCAGGGGTCACGTCCCCAACACGCTTTTCCAGCTGTTTGAGACGTCGAGCCATGTCGTCGAGCTGCCTCAAACGTGCTGCGCTCTTGCGCCATTCAGCTGCGGGCTGCATGGCGGTACCAGATGAATAGGCCCCCGGTTCGGTAATCGAGTGGGTGACCATGGTCATGCCGGTGATGAAAACGTTGTCGCAAATATCGATATGCCCCACCAGCCCTACGCCACCGGCGAGCATGCAATGCTTGCCGATCCGGGTGCTGCCGGAAATGCCTACACAGGCGGCCATGGCGGTGTGATCGCCAATCTGCACGTTGTGGGCGATCTGGATCTGGTTGTCGAGCTTCACGCCGTTACCGATCACGGTATCGGCCAGGGCCCCGCGATCGACCGCCGTGTTGACACCGATTTCCACGTCGTCGCCGATCAATACGCCGCCGACCTGGGCGATCTTGTGCCAGGCGCCTTTCGAGTTGGCAAAGCCAAAGCCTTCACCGCCGATCACCGCACCCGACTGAATGACCACACGTTCACCGATACGCACGTCGTGGTACAGGGTCACGCGAGGTGCCAGCCAACCATCGGCGCCGATTACACAGCGAGCGCCGATAAAGCAATGTGCACCGACCGTTACACCGGCCGCGATGCGTGCGCCGCTCTCGATCACCGCAAACGCACCGATGCTGGCCGCAGGGTCAACCTGGGCATCATCGGCGATAACCGCAGACGGATGAACACCACCTGCTGCCTTGGGCTTCGGGTCGAACAGATGCGACGCCTTTGCGTACGACAGGTAGGGGTCAGCCACTACCAGGGCATCCCCGGCGTAACTCTCGGCGTCAGCGGCCTTCAGCAACACGGCTGCGGCCTGGCAGTCGACCAGGTATTTACGGTATTGGGGGTTTGCGAGGAAGCTCAACTGAGCTGGGCCAGCCTCCTGCAAGGTGGCTAGCCCAGTAATTTCCTTCTCCGGGGAACCACGCAAGGTGGCTCCCAGGAACTCGGCCAACTCGCCGAGCTTGATAGTCGCGGTCATGGCTTACTTCAGCTGGTTCATGCGCTCGATCACCTGACGGGTGATGTCGTATTGAGGCTTGACGTCAATCACGGCGCCACGCTCGAACACCAGGTCAAAGGCACCTTTCTTGATGACTTCTTCCACGGCGCTGTCGAGTTTAGGCTTCAGCTGTTTCAGCATTTCACGGTCGGCAACAGCCTTGGCTTCGTTCAGCTCCTTGGATTGGAACTGGTAGTCACGGGCCTTTTGCTTGAACTCAAGCTCCAGACGCTCGCGCTCGCCTTGCTGCATCTTGTCGCCACCCGCTACCAGACGGTCCTGGATACCCTTGGCGCTGCTTTCCAACGTCTTGAGCTTGGTCAGTTGCGGACCGAATTTTTTCTCGGCATCCACGGCGTATTTCTTGGCCGCATCGGATTCCAGCAGGGCCATCTGATAGTTCAGGACGGCGATTTTCATTTCGGCGAAGGCCGGGGTGGCTACCAGCACGGTGGCCAGCAGAACCAATTGAGTCAACTTACGCACGATGTACTCCTACAGAATCCGTTGTCGTTATCTTGGGTCAGACGCTTAGAACGTCTGGCCGAGGGAGAATTGGAAAATCTGGGTTTCAGCGTTATCCGGTTTCTTGATCGGCATGGCCAGAGCAAAGCTCAACGGGCCAAGCGCAGTCACCCAGGTCACACCGACACCCACCGAGCTCGCCAGGTTGCTGAGGCTCACGTCGTTGCACTCAGTCCGTGACTTCACGCCGCTTGGGTTGGTGATCTGTTCGCACTTGGAGTCGAACACGTTACCCACATCCCAGAAGACCGAAGTACGCAGGGACCGCTGATCCTTGACGAACGGCAGCGGGAACAGGATTTCCGCACCACCCTGGATCAACACGTTACCACCGAATGGCAGCGGGTCGTTGTCGGAGTCAGCGACGGTGCCCTGGTTACCGGTCACACCAACGCCACGGCTCGGTGTACCACGTGGACCCAGGGTGCTGTCCTTGAAGCCCCGCACGGAGTTGAAGCCACCCGCGTAGTAGTTCTCGTAGAACGGCAGCCCATTGGTGGAACCATAACCGTCGCCATAGCCCAGCTCGGTGTGCAGGCGCATGGTGTAGTTATCGCTCAGCGGCTGGAACAACTGGCCACGGTAGTCGAGCTTGAAGAACGACAGGTCGCTGCCCGGCGTCGTTGCTTCCAGCGTCAGGCTCTGGGAATGACCACGGGTGGCAAGCACGCCTTTGTTCAGGGTCGACTCGGACCAGCCGGCGGACGCCTTGAAGTTCAGGAACTTGTCGCCTTCCTTGCGAGTGAAGTCGAAGATCTCGTCCACGGTGTACACACCGGTCTTGATCTCATCCTGTTGCGCAGTCAGGCCGAAGGTCAGGCGCGAGGTCTCGCTGATCGGATAACCGATGTTGGCGCCTACGCCCAGGCTGTCGATTGCATAGCTGGCTACGTCGACGTCGAGGTCTTTGTAGTCGGTGGTGCGATAGAAGGCGTTGTAGCCCAGGCTGACACCGTCCGCGGTCCAGTAGGGGTCGACATAACCGAAGTTATAACGGCTCTGGTATTCGCTTCGGGTCAGGCCGATGGACACCTTGTTACCGGTACCCAGGAAGTTGTTCTGGGTGATGGAACCACCGAGGATCAGGCCGGCACTCTGTGCGAAACCGACACTGGCGGTGATCGAACCCGACGCTTGCTCTTCCACGGCGTAGTTCACGTCAACCTGGTCATCCACACCCGGTACGGCTGGCGTTTCGACGTTCACTTCCTTGAAGAAGCCCAGGCGCTCAAGACGGGTCTTGGACTGGTCGATCAGGTAAGTCGACGCCCAGCCACCTTCCATCTGGCGCATTTCGCGGCGCAGCACTTCGTCCGCGGACTTGGTGTTGCCACGGAAGTTGATGCGGTTCACGTAGGCACGCTTGCCTGGGTCGACGACAAAGGTGATGTCCACGGTGTGGTCTTCATCGTGGGGGGTAGGCACGCCGTTGACGTTGGCGAAGGTATAGCCTTCGTTACCCAGGCGACGGGTGATCAGTTCGGACGTGGTGGTCATCAGCTTGCGCGAGAACACCTGGTCTTTCTGCACCAGCAACAGGGCCTTGACCTGGTCTTCAGGCACTTTCAAGTCGCCGCTGAGCTTAACGTCACGAACCTTGTACTTCTCGCCTTCGTTGACGTTGACAGTGATGTAGACGTGCTTCTTGTCCGGGGTGATGGACACCTGGGTCGAAGCGATATCCATGTTGATATAGCCACGGTCCAGGTAGTAGGAACGCAGGCGCTCCAGGTCACCGGAGAGTTTTTCGCGGGCGTACTTGTCATCGCTCTTGAAGAACGACAACCAGTTGGTGGTCTTGAGCTCGAACAGGTCGATCAGGTCTTCATCAGCGAACTTGGTGTTGCCCACCACGTTGATGTGCTGAATGGCCGCCACGGTACCTTCGTTGATGTTGACCTTGAGGCCGACACGGTTACGAGGCTGCGGCACGACTTCCGTTTCCACGGTCGCGGAGTAGCGACCCTGGGCAACGTACTGGCGCTGCAGTTCGTTACGCACACCTTCAAGGGTGGCGCGCTGGAAGATCTCGCCCTCGGCCAGGCCGGATTGCTTCAGGCCTTTCATCAGGTCTTCAGTGGAGATCGCCTTGTTGCCTTCGATCTCGATACTGGCGACGGAAGGTCGCTCGACGACGGTGATGACCAGGACGTTACCTTCGCGACCCAGTTGGATGTCTTGAAAGAACCCGGTTTTGAACAGCGCACGAGTGGATTCCACCAGGCGACGGTCATCAGCCTGTTCCCCGACGTTCAACGGCAAGGCACCAAAGACGCTACCCGCGGAAACCCGCTGGAGGCCGTTGACGCGAATATCGGAGATGGTGAAGGACTCGGCGTGAACTTCGGCGATCATCAATACGGTGAGAACCGCAGTTAGCAGCAGACGTTTCATGAAGTCCTTTCTTATTCCAACTGGCAATAAACAAACTGCCGCAAAATGCGGCAGATTCGCAATTCAGCGAAGCGTTACAGTCGACCCAGATCGTTGACCAAGGCTAATAACATCACCCCGACCACCAAGCTGATACCGATCTGTATCCCCCAACCCTGCACCCGATCCGACAAGGGGCGACCACGCACCCACTCGACCAGATAAAACAACAGATGCCCCCCATCCAATACTGGAATGGGCAGCAAATTCAGAACACCCAGGCTGATACTCAGATAAGCCAGGAAATTCAGGAAATCCGCGACACCCGACTGGGCAGAAGCGCCCGCCACTTTAGCAATGGTTATCGGTCCACTCAAGTTTTTTACCGAGAGCTCGCCGAACAACATTTTCTTGAGGGATTCGAGGGTCAGCACACTCATGGTCCAGGTGCGTTTTGCACCCTCGCCAATGGCCGCCAGCGGCCCGAAACTGACCTCACGCACCATCGAGGGCGGCCACTCCGGACTCTTGACGCCTGCACCCAGGTAACCCCCGGCCGCCTTGGCTTCCCCACGTACCGCCAGGGTCACGGGGACGTCGATTTGAGCACCGTCACGCTCAATTTTCAGCACAATCCTTGTATCAGGGCGTACGCGCACCAGGTCGACTACCTGCTGCCACTCACTCAACGCCTGGCCATCGAGGGCCAGCAAGCGATCGCCGGTTTTCAGGCCAGCGGCCTGGGCCGGCCCCTTCGGATCCAGCTCGGCAAGCACTGGCGGCAGCGCAGGACGCCATGGACGGATGCCCAGGGACTTGATCGGATCAGGCTCGTCAGCGCCCTTGAGCCAATGGTCCAAGGCCAACGTGCGCGGGGTCTCGGCACTGGAGTCCTGCTCACGCACCACGACGTTGACGGTGCCGCTTTCACCCAAACGACGGACCAGCTGCAAATTGACCGCGCCCCAACCCGTCGTCGGCTCACCATCAATGGAAACAATTTCCTGCCCTGCGACCAGACCTGCCTTGGCGGCGATACTATCCGCCTCGACCGCGCCGATGACAGGACGCACCTGCTCGCTGCCGAGCATGGCCAGGACCCAGAAAAACAGCATCGCCAGGAGGAAGTTGGCGATAGGACCGGCCGCAACAATGGCGATACGCTGACGAACGGTCTTGCGATTGAAGGATTGGTCCAACTGATCGGCCGGCACTTCACCTTCACGCTCATCGAGCATCTTGACGTAGCCACCCAACGGGATGGCCGCGATCACGAACTCGGTGCCATGCCGGTCGTGCCAGCGAACCAGTGGCATGCCGAAACCGACGGAAAAGCGCAGTACCTTGACGCCGCAACGACGTGCCACCCAGAAGTGGCCGAATTCGTGGAAGGTAACCAGCACACCCAGAGCAACCAGGGTGCCGACAATCATGTAAAGCGCACTCATCTAATTTCTCCGCATTCCAATCCAGTGCCCCAGGGCTCAATCGCGCCCACAAGACTAACGCGCGTTGCGGTCCAACCATTGTTCGGCCAAGGCCCGTGCCTTGGTGTCCGCCTCGAATACCGCGCCGAGGTCATTGACTGCCACCACGGGTTCAAGACCCAGGACGTCCTCGATGATACTCGCGATCTGCGGAAAGCGGATGCGCCGTTCGAGAAACGCCGCCACGGCCACTTCATTCGCCGCGTTGAGCATCGCCGGCGCGCTGTTACCTGCCTCCGCCGCCTCACGCGCCAGACGCAGGCACGGAAAACGTTGCTCATCCGGCGCCTCGAAGTCCAAGCGGGCAATGGCAAACAGGTCCAGTGGCGCCACACCGGAATCGATTCGCTCCGGCCAGGCCAGGGCATTGGCGATCGGGGTGCGCATATCCGGATTGCCCAATTGGGCCAATACCGAGCCATCCACATAGTCGACCAGTGAATGAATCACACTTTGCGGGTGAATCACCACCTCGACCTGATCCGGTCGCGCATCGAACAACCAGCACGCCTCGATCAACTCCAGGCCTTTATTCATCATGCTTGCCGAGTCGACGGAGATCTTGCGCCCCATCGACCAGTTAGGATGAGCGCACGCCTGGTCCGGAGACACCTGCTCCAACTCCCCCAAGGGAGTTTGCCGGAAAGGACCACCCGACGCGGTCAGCAGAATCCGACGCACACCCACCTGGCCCAGGCCACGAGCAAAGTCGCCGGGCATGCATTGGAAGATCGCATTATGTTCACTGTCGAGGGGCAGCAATACGGCGCCGCTCTTGCGCACCGCCTGCATGAAGAGCGCGCCGGACATCACCAGCGCTTCTTTGTTGGCCAGCAGGATCTTCTTGCCCGCATCCACGGCAGCCAAGGTCGGACGCAAGCCGGCCGCACCGACGATAGCGGCCACCACTGTATCCACCTCGGCATCGGCCGAGACCTGGCACAACCCCTCCTCCCCTACCAATACCTGAGTGGCCAGCCCGGCAGCCCGCAGGTCATCCTGCAGGCTCCGTGCCGCCGAACGCCCGGGCACCACGGCAAAGCGCGGCACGTGGCGCACGCACAGTGCCAGCAGTTCGCTGAGGCGGGTGAACCCGGTCAAGGCAAACACTTGATAGCGGTCAGGATGACGAGCGATCACATCCAGGGTGCTCAACCCTACCGAGCCGGTTGCACCCAGCACGGTCACTTGTTGCAGGCGGCTCACGAAGCGGTCATCCACAACAGCACGGCAAAGATCGGGATGGCTGCGGTAAGGCTATCGATACGATCCAGCACCCCGCCATGACCCGGCAGCAGGTTGCTGCTGTCCTTGATCCCGGCCTGGCGCTTGAACATGCTTTCGGTGAGATCACCGACCACCGAGATAAATACGACGATGGCCGTGCCCAGCAGGGCCAGGAAGATCTCCTTCGCCGACCAGTCGCGCACCAAACCCACTACAAGCGTGATCACCAGCGTCAACGCCAGGCCGCCATACACGCCTTCCCAACTCTTGCCCGGACTGACTGCCGGCGCCAGCTTGCGCTTGCCGAAGGCCCGGCCAGAGAAGTAGGCGCCGATGTCTGCGCCCCAGACCAGCACCATCACCGCCATGATCAGCCAGTTACCCATGGGCGAATTCTTGATCTCCACCAGCCCTTGCCAGGCAGGCAACAGAATCAACAAGCCAATCACCAGCTTGCTGGCGACACTGGACCACTGGCCACTGCTGCGCGGAAAAGTCAGCACCAGGTAGGTCGCAAGCGCCCACCACAGCAGCGCCGCCCCCAACACCCAAGGCACGATAATGCTCGACAGGGTGTGCATCAGAAACAGCAGCACCGCCACCACAAGGGCATACACCACACGCGGCAACTGCGCGTTGAAACCTGCCAATCGCGCCCACTCCCAGGCACCCAGGGTTACCACCAGGCCGATAAACAGCGCAAAGCCGGAGCCATCCAGCAGGAAAAACCCGCACAAGGCAATCGGCAACAGTATCAGTGCGGTGATGATTCGTTGTTTAAGCATTTAAACCCGGGCTCCAGCTTCGATCTGCTCACTCGTTTTACCGAAGCGACGCTGACGGGAAGCGAAATCGGCCAGCGCAGTGCGCATGGCATCGTGTTTGAAGTCCGGCCAGAACAGGTCGGAGAAGTACAACTCGGTATAGGCCAATTGCCATAAGAGGAAATTGCTGATGCGATGCTCACCACCGGTACGGATACACAAGTCAGGCAACGGCAGGTCGCCGGTCACCAGGCAGGTCTGTAACAGTTCAGGCGTGATGTCGTCCGGCCGCAGATGACCGGCCTGCACTTCGCGGGCCAGTCGCTGCGCAGCCTGGGCAATATCCCACTGGCCACCGTAGTTGGCCGCGATTTGCAGCACAAAGCGGTCAGTGCCGGCAGTGATCGCCTCGGCTTCACGCATGGCCGCCTGCAGTTCCGGGTGAAAGCGCGAGCGGTCGCCGATGATGCGCAGGCTGATGTTGTTGTCATTCAGGCGCTTGGCCTCACGACGCAGGGCCTTGAAGAACAGATCCATCAAGGCACTGACTTCTTCGGCGGGCCGCTGCCAGTTTTCACTGGAGAACGCGAACAGGGTCAATACCTCGACCTTGGCCTCGGCACACACCTCGATCACGGCCCGCACCGCATCGACACCCGCCTTATGCCCGGCGACACCCGGCATAAAGCGTTTCTTCGCCCAGCGATTATTCCCATCCATGATGATCGCGACATGGCGCGGCACCACGGAGGGCACAGTCTGCTTGGTCTTTTCCATGAAGGCGTCCTGACCCCTTATACGGCCATCAGGTCCTTTTCTTTTTCGTCGGTTGCCTGGGTGATCTTCGCCTCGGCTTCCTTGGTCAGCTTGTCGATATCGGCGACGGCACGACGCTCTTCGTCTTCGC
The DNA here is from genome assembly GCF_049132125.1 of Pseudomonas sp. NFX5. Lineage (NCBI taxonomy): Bacteria > Pseudomonadati > Pseudomonadota > Gammaproteobacteria > Pseudomonadales > Pseudomonadaceae > Pseudomonas > Pseudomonas sp. NFX5. The sequence continues at coordinate 182,179 of NZ_JAFMZG010000030.1, read as the reverse complement.
TGATTTCCTTGTCCTTGACCAGCTTCTTCAGCTCGCCCAAGGCATCACGACGAATGTTACGCACTGCAACCCGTGCATCTTCAGCCGCGCTGCGGGCCTGCTTGGTGAAGCCCTTGCGGGTTTCTTCAGTCAGGGCCGGCATGGAGATCAGCAGCAACTCACCCAGGTTGGTGGGGTTGAGGTTCAGGCCGGCGCTCTGGATGGCCTTGTCGACTGCCGCGAGCATGTTGCGCTCGAAGGCCACGACCTGCAGGGTGCGCGAATCCTTTACGGTAACGTTGGCCACGCCGCTCAGCGGGGTATCAGTGCCGTAATAAGGCACCATCACGCTGCCCAGGATGCTCGGGTGCGCCTTGCCGGTACGAATCTGGCCGAATGCGTGGCTCAGAGACTCCAGGGATTTCTGCATACGCGCTTGGGCGTCTTTCTTGATTTCGTTGATCATTGTTGGCCTTCCTCGATCAGAGTCCCTTCCGCGCCGCCGTGTACGATATTCAGCAGGGCACCGGGCTTGTTCATGTTAAATACGCGCAGCGGCATCTTGTGGTCGCGGCACAGGCAAATAGCCGTCAGGTCCATCACGCCCAGCTTGCGATCCAGCACTTCATCGTAGGTCAGATGATCGAACTTCTCGGCATGCGGGTCTTTGAATGGGTCTGCGGTGTACACGCCATCTACCTTGGTCGCCTTGAGCACCACGTCGGCATCGATCTCGATGGCGCGCAGGCAAGCAGCCGAGTCCGTGGTGAAGAACGGGTTGCCGGTACCGGCAGCGAAGATCACCACCTCTTTGGCGTTCAGGTGGCGCATGGCTTTGCGACGATCATAGTGATCGGTCACACCCACCATGGAAATAGCCGACATCACGATAGCCGAGATATTGGCACGCTCCAGGGCGTCACGCATGGCCAGGGCGTTCATCACAGTGGCCAGCATGCCCATGTGGTCGCCGGTGACCCGATCCATGCCGGCCGCACTCAATGCCGCGCCGCGGAACAGGTTACCGCCACCGATCACCAGGCCGACCTGCACGCCGATGCCGACCAACTGGCCGACTTCCAGCGCCATGCGGTCGAGCACCTTGGGGTCGATCCCGAACTCTTCCGAGCCCATCAGGGCCTCGCCGCTAAGCTTGAGTAGAATGCGTTTATAGCGAGCCTGATAACCACTGCCCTGCTGAGCCATTGCGAATCTCTCCTGCGGCGTATTTTTAAAAAATTCTTGGCGAGCCGTTTACGGCTTGCGTTCACTCTAGCTGGACGCTCTCACAGCGCCATCGGAACACGGCTTTGTAAGCCAGTTCCGAGGGTAAGCCAAATTAAATCGGCCTGCCCATTTGAAAAGAGGCTGCGCGCGTGAGCGGGCAGCCTCTTTCGGGCGACAGTTAAAAACTGTCTTATTGCTTGGCGGCAGCCAGCTGGGCAGCAACTTCTTCAGCGAAGTTGTCGACCGGCTTCTCGATGCCTTCGCCTACCTTGAAGTAAGTGAAGGAAACGATTTCAGCACCGGCTTTCTTGGCCAGTTCGCCAACCTTGATTTCAGGGTTCTTGACGAACGCCTGCTCAACCAGGCTTGCCTCAGCCAGGAACTTGCTGATACGGCCCTTGACCATGTTTTCAACAATGTTTTCTGGCTTGCCTTTGATTTTTTCTTCGTTCAGCTGCAGGAACACCGCTTTTTCACGCTCGATCGCTTCGGCAGAAACTTCCGAAGGCAGCAGGAACTCAGGGTTGCTGGCCGCTACGTGCATAGCGATGTCTTTGGCCAGCTCAACGTTGCCGCCCTTCAGGACCACTGCAACGCCGATCTTGTTGCCGTGCAGGTAACCACCGACAACATCACCTTCAACGCGCACCAGGCGACGGATGTTGACGTTTTCGCCAACCTTGCCGACCAGTACCAGGCGATCAGCTTCTTGAGCGGCGATCAGCGGAGCGACGTCAGTCAGCTTGTCGGCGAACGCTTTTTCAACGCTGGCAGCAACAAATGCCTTGAAGTCGTCCTGCAGGGCCAGGAAGTCGGTCTGGGAGTTCACTTCCAGCAGAACAGCAGACTTGCCGTCTTCTTTCAGAGCGATAGCGCCTTCAGCAGCCACGTTGCCTGCTTTCTTGGCAGCCTTGATGGCGCCGGAAGCACGCATGTCATCAATGGCTTTTTCGATGTCGCCGTCAGCCTTTTCCAGGGCTTTCTTGCAATCCATCATGCCTTCGCCGGTACGCTCACGCAGTTCTTTAACCAACGCTGCAGTAATTGCTGCCATTTTCAAATTCCTCTTGGATAGGTTTTCAACCATTCCACCCGATCGAACGGGGGATCAATTCTTCCCGAACCACCCTTGTTAGCCGCTGCACGTTACAGGTGATGTAGCTGCGCTGCTGACAAATGGTTTTCGAGGTGGCAAAAAGGGGGCCAAGCCCCCTTTTTGCTTACTGAGTCAACGCCAGGGCGTCAATTACTCAGCTGCGGCTACCGGAGCTTCTTCAACGAACTGCTCGGTGCCACCAGCAACGTGGTTGCGACCACGGATGACAGCGTCAGCCATCGAACCCATGTACAGCTGGATGGCGCGGATGGCGTCATCGTTACCTGGGATGATGTAGTCAACGCCTTCCGGGCTGCTGTTGGTATCGACTACGCCGATAACAGGGATGCCCAGCTTGTTGGCTTCGGTGATCGCGATGCGCTCGTGATCAACGTCGATAACGAACAGTGCGTCAGGCAGACCGCCCATGTCCTTGATGCCACCCAGGGAACGATCGAGCTTTTCCAGGTCACGAGTGCGCATCAGCGCTTCTTTCTTGGTCAGCTTGGAGAAAGTACCGTCTTCGGCCTGCACTTCAAGGTCACGCAGACGCTTGATGGAAGCACGGATGGTTTTGAAGTTGGTCAGCATGCCGCCCAACCAGCGGTGATCGACGTACGGCGAACCGCAACGTGCTGCTTCTTCAGCAACGATCTTGCCAGCGGAACGCTTGGTGCCGACGAACAGGATCTTGTTTTTGCCCTGGGCCAGGCGCTCTACGAAAGTCAGAGCTTCGTTGAACATTGGCAGGGTTTTTTCAAGGTTGATGATGTGGATCTTGTTACGCGCGCCGAAAATGTATTTACCCATTTTCGGGTTCCAGTAACGGGTCTGGTGACCGAAGTGCACACCGGCCTTCAGCATATCGCGCATGTTGACTTGGGACATGATAGTTCCTTAATAAGTCGGGTTTGGCCTCCACGTATCCCAATGACCAACCAGCGGCATCAAGGCCTCCGGCACCCAGGTCATCGTGTCGACACGTGTGTGGATTTAAGCTTTTCGGGGTATCCCCGGAAAGCGGCGCATTTTATACCACACGAAGGGCGAAAACGAAACACGCAATCACATTTGGCCTGGGCGACGTGTACGCAAGCCTTTGAATAGAGCCGATATAACCCCATCTGATAGAGAGAAGCGATCGTCGGGGGCTCATGATTTGCCGCCCGCGTCTGTTAGAATCGCGTTTTTTGGCGCTTGTGCGAGTTCTGCAACCTTTTGTCGCACGCCCGTAAACCGTATTGATTTCAGCGCATCGCGCTAGAGAGAGCCTGTATGACCGTTAGTTTGAAAACCGCCGAAGACATCGCCGGCATGCGCATTGCCGGCAAACTGGCTGCCGATGTGCTGGAAATGATTGCCGAGCACGTCAAGCCCGGCGTTACCACGGAAACCCTGAACCAGATCTGCCACGACTATATAGTCAATGTGCAGGGCGCCATTCCTGCGCCGCTGAACTACAAGGGCTTCCCCAAGTCGATCTGTACTTCGGTCAATCACGTGGTCTGCCACGGGATTCCGGGCGACAAGCCGTTGAAGGACGGCGACACCCTGAACATCGACGTCACCGTGATCAAGGACCGCTACTTCGGCGACACCAGCCGCATGTTCCACGTCGGCACCGTGCCGGTGTGGGCCGAGCGCCTGTCCCAGGTCACCCAGGAATGCATGTACAAGGCCATCGAGATCGTCAAGCCTGGCTGCCGCCTGGGCGACATCGGTGAAGTGATCCAGAAGCACGCCGAAAAGAACGGTTTCTCGGTAGTGCGCGAATTCTGCGGTCACGGTATCGGTACGGTCTTCCACGAAGAACCGCAGATCCTGCACTACGGCCGCGCCGGCACCGGCATGGAGCTCAAGGCAGGCATGACCTTTACCATCGAGCCGATGATCAACCAGGGCAAGGCCGACACCAAGGTGCTGGGCGACGGCTGGACCGCCATCACCAAGGACCGCAAGCTCTCGGCCCAGTGGGAACACACCCTGCTGGTCACCGAGACCGGCTACGAGATCTTCACCCTGCGCGCCGACGACACGATCCCACGCGTTTCGGCGTGAAGGGCTGCCAAGGTTTTCCCAAACTGTGTTGTGACTGACTGATAGATAGAAAGGAAAGCCGATCAATGCCCCAGGTGGATCCCGAACTCTTCGATCGTGGCCAGTTCCAGGCCGAGCTGGCACTGAAGGCGAGCCCCATCGCCGCATTCAAAAAGGCGATCCGCCAGGCCCGCGAGGTGCTCGACGAGCGCTTTCGCAGCGGCCGGGACATCCGCCGGCTGATCGAAGACCGCGCCTGGTTCGTCGATAACATCCTGCAAAAGGCCTGGGAACAGTTCAGCTGGAGCGAAGACGCCGATATTGCCCTGGTAGCGGTCGGCGGCTACGGTCGTGGCGAGCTGCACCCGTACTCCGACATCGACCTGCTGATCCTGCTGGACAGCGCCGACCATGAGATCTTTCGCGATTCCATCGAGCGCTTTCTGACACTGCTGTGGGACATCGGCCTGGAAGTCGGCCAGAGCGTGCGCTCGGTGGATGAGTGCGCCGAAGAGGCCCGCGCCGACCTGACCGTCATCACCAACCTGATGGAAAGCCGCACCATCGCCGGCCCCGAGCGCCTGCGCCAGCGCATGCTCGAAGTCACCAGCACCGCGCACATGTGGCCGAGCAAGGATTTCTTCCTGGCCAAGCGTGCCGAGCAGAAGGCCCGGCACCACAAGTACAACGACACCGAATACAACCTCGAACCCAACGTCAAAGGCTCGCCGGGCGGGTTGCGCGACATCCAGACGATTCTGTGGGTCGCACGTCGCCAATACGGCACCCTGAACCTGCGCGCCCTGGCCGGAGAAGGCTTCCTGGTGGAGAGCGAAAACGCCCTGCTGGCATCGTCCCAGGAATTCCTGTGGAAAGTGCGCTACGCCCTGCACATGCTCGCCGGGCGCTCCGAAGATCGCCTGCTGTTCGACCACCAGCGCTCCATCGCCACCCTGCTGGGGTTTGAAGGCGAAGACGCGAAGACCAGCATCGAAAGCTTCATGCAGCAGTACTACCGGGTGGTCATGAGCATTGCCCAGCTCAGCGACCTGATCATCCAGCATTTCGAAGAAGTGATCCTCGCTCCGGAAGACGAAGCACCGCCGCAGCCGATCAATTCGCGCTTCCAACTGCACGACGGCTATATCGAGGCACGCAACGACAACGTGTTCCGCCGCACTCCGTTCGCCATGCTGGAAATCTTCGTGCTGATGGCCCAGCAGCCGGAAATCAAGGGCGTACGCGCCGACACCATCCGCCTGCTGCGGGAAAACCGTCACCTGATCGACGATGACTTTCGCAACGACATTCGCAACACCAGCCTGTTTATCGAGCTGTTCAAGTGCAAGATCGGCATCCACCGCAACCTGCGGCGCATGAACCGCTATGGCATCCTCGGGCGTTACCTGCCGGAGTTCGGGTTTATCGTCGGGCAGATGCAGCACGACCTGTTCCACATCTACACCGTAGACGCCCACACCCTCAACCTGATCAAGCACCTGCGCAAGTTGCAGTACACCCAGGTGTCAGAGAAATTCCCGCTGGCCAGCAAGCTCATGGCCAAGCTGCCCAAACCGGAGTTGATCTACCTGGCCGGCCTGTACCACGACATCGGCAAGGGCCGGCATGGCGATCACTCGGAAATCGGCGCAGTCGATGCCGAGGCGTTCTGCCAACGCCACCAACTGCCGTTGTGGGACAGCCGCCTGATCGTGTGGCTGGTGCAGAACCACCTGGTGATGTCGACCACCGCCCAGCGCAAGGACTTGTCCGACCCGCAGGTGATCCACGACTTCGCCGGGATCGTCGGCGATGAAACCCGCCTCGACTACCTGTACGTGCTGACCGTTTCCGACATCAACGCCACCAACCCGACCCTGTGGAATTCCTGGCGCGCCAGCCTGTTGCGCCAGCTCTACACCGAGACCAAGCGCGCGCTGCGCCGTGGCCTGGAAAACCCGGTGGACCGCGAAGAGCAGATCCGCCGCACCCAAAGCGCCGCCCTGGACATCCTGGTGCGCGGCGGCAACGACCCGGACGACGTCGAGCAACTGTGGTCGCAATTGGGGGACGATTACTTCCTGCGCCACACCGCCGGCGATGTGGCCTGGCACAGTGACGCGATCCTGCAGCAGCCGGCCGATGGCGGCCCGCTGGTGTTGATCAAGGAAACCACCCAGCGCGAATTCGAAGGTGGCACGCAGATCTTCATCTATGCGCCCGACCAGCACGACTTCTTCGCCGTGACCGTGGCGGCCATGGACCAGCTCAACCTGAACATCCACGACGCACGGGTGATCACCTCCAGCAGCCAGTTCACCCTCGACACCTATATCGTGCTCGACACCGAAGGCGAGTCCATCGGCGATAACCCGGCGCGGGTGAAAAAGATCCGCGAAGGCCTGACCGAAGCCCTGCGTAACCCCGACGACTACCCGACGATCATCCAGCGCCGGGTACCGCGTCAGCTCAAGCACTTTGCCTTTGCGCCCCAGGTGACCATTTCCAACGATGCGCAGCGCCCGGTGACCGTGCTGGAACTCAGCGCGCCGGACCGGCCAGGCCTGCTGGCACGGATCGGCGGCATTTTCCTGGAATTCGATTTGTCACTGCAGAACGCCAAGATTGCGACCCTCGGCGAGCGCGTGGAGGACGTGTTCTTTATTACCGATGCCGATAACCAGCCGCTGTCCGACCCGGAGCTGTGCCTGCGCTTGCAGGCGGCGATCGTGCAGCAGCTGAGCGTGCCCCAGGAACCCGGTGTCGAGCTGACGCGCCTGACGATTTGATACCAGGAGCGGCCTACCGCTCCCCTCCCAGTTTTTAACGCCTTGCACGAGATCCACCGATGAACAACGCCCTGAACCAGCTCCAGCCCTACCCGTTCGAAAAGCTGCGCGCCCTGCTGGGCAGCGTCACGCCGAACCCGGACAAGCGCCCGATCGCGCTGTCCATCGGCGAACCCAAGCACAAATCGCCGCAGTTCGTTGCCGATGCCCTGGCCAACAACCTCGACCAGATGGCGGTCTACCCCACCACCCTGGGCATCCCGGCCCTGCGGGAGGCCATCGGTGCCTGGTGCGAACGCCGCTTCGACGTACCCAAGGGCTGGCTGGATCCGGCGCGCACTATCCTGCCGGTCAACGGCACCCGTGAAGCGCTGTTCGCCTTCACCCAGACCGTGGTCAACCGAGGCGACGACGCGCTGGTGGTCAGCCCGAACCCCTTCTACCAGATCTACGAAGGCGCCGCGTTCCTGGCCGGGGCCAAGCCGCATTACCTGCCATGCCTGGATGAAAACGGCTTCAACCCGGATTTCGACGCGGTATCGCCGGACATCTGGAAACGCTGCCAGATCCTGTTCCTGTGCTCCCCCGGCAACCCGACCGGTGCACTGATCCCGGTCGACACCCTGAAAAAACTCATCGCCCTGGCCGACGAATATGACTTCGTTATCGCCGCCGACGAGTGCTACAGCGAACTGTACTTCGACGAACAAACCCCGCCACCGGGCCTGCTCAGCGCGTGCGTCGAGCTGGGCCGCCAGGACTTCAAGCGTTGCGTGGTGTTCCACAGCCTGTCCAAGCGCTCCAACCTGCCAGGCCTGCGCTCCGGTTTTGTCGCGGGCGACGCCGAGATCCTCAAGGGTTTCCTGCTGTACCGCACTTACCATGGCTGTGCGATGCCGGTGCAAACCCAGCTGGCAAGCATCGCGGCCTGGCAGGACGAGGCCCATGTGCAGGCCAACCGCGACCTGTACCGCGAGAAGTTTGATGCCGTGCTGGCAATCCTCAAGCCGGTGCTGGACGTACAGGCCCCGGACGGCGGCTTCTACCTGTGGCCGAATGTGCAAGGCGATGATGCCGCGTTCTGCCGCGATTTGTTCGTGGAGGAACACGTGACCGTGGTGCCGGGTTCTTACCTGTCCCGGGAAGTGGATGGCGTCAACCCCGGGGCTGGCCGTGTGCGCCTGGCGCTGGTTGCACCGCTGGCCGAGTGTGTGGAAGCGGCCGAGCGGATTCGGGCTTTCATTCAGCGTCGTCGATAGGCAACCGGGTCATTTCATCTGGCCCAGATTCGCCTCACTCATATCCAGCTCCGCCAACACTTCCCTCAAAACGTCATCACCAATTTGGTGATGACGGCTCAAGCTGTACAACTCCAAGCGTTGCGCACGCAGGGCCTTGAGCCGCAGTTTTCGCTCGAGCAGGTCCATCTGCATCGCGAGCGCCTGGGCTTCGGCTGAGTCGTTGAACACTTCCAACTGATGGCGGTATTCCGACATCAACCGTGCCTTTAGCTCCGTAGCCAGCGCCGCCTGGGCGGCGTCGGACGTTTCCGAGTCTAAGGGCTCTTCCGCCTCCAGTGCGTGAATCGCTGCCACGGCGGTTTTTTTCCAGGCCTCGCGCACTTCGTTATGGCGCTTTTCGTCCGGACTTTTTTCAACGCCCCGCAAGAGCAGCGGCAGGGCGATGCAGGCGGCGATCAGCGACAGCAGGATCACACCCGCTGCGATAAAGATCAGCAGGTCGCGCTCGGGGAAATCCTGGCCTGGCACCAACAGCAATGGCACCGACATTACACCGGCCAGGGTCACCGCACCGCGCACACCGCCCACGGTCAACAGCCAGCAGGAACGCGCAGTGGGCACCAGGGTCAACTCACTTTTCCCACGCAGTCGCCGGAGCAAACCCGATAGGCGCCAGATGCTCTGCACCCAGATAAAACGCAGCACCACCAACACCAGGAAAATCGCAATCACATCCAGGCAGCGATACAACAAGGTGGGCCACAGCGTCGGCTCATGACTGGCCACGGCCTTGATGATGTCCGGCAATTGCAGGCCCAGCAGCAGGAAGATCAGGCCATTGAAGGCAAACTCCAGCAATGACCAGACACTGCGATTGAGCAGGCGCGTGCTGGTCTGGCGAGGCAGCAGGTCGAGCCAGCTTTGCATCATGCCCGCCGCGACCGCCGACAAGATGCCCGAGGCGCCGAGGCGTTCGGCCAACACGTAGGCCGCAAACGGCAGCAGCAACATGAACACCACATGCGTTGCCGGATCATCCCAGCCCCGGGCAATCATCCAGGCGCGCAGGCGGCCGACCAGCCAACTCAGCGCCACCCCCACCGCCAGGCCGCCCAAGGCCACCAAGACAAAGGTCAGGCTGGCATCGGCCAACGAGAACACACCGGTCAACGCGGCCGCCAAGGCGAACTTGAAGGTCACCAGGCCCGAGGCGTCATTCATCAACGCTTCGCCCTGGAGCATATGCATCAGCGGCGTCGGCAAGCGGTTCTGGGCAATTGCCGACACGGCCACGGCATCGGTGGGCGACAACACGGCCGCCAGGGCGAAGGCCACCGGCAGTGGGATCGTCGGCAATAGCCAATGAATGAAGTAGCCGGCACCGACCACGGTGAACAGCACCAACCCGACGGCGAGTGTCAGGATCGGCCCACGCAGGCGCCACAATTCGCGCTTGGGCATGCGCCAGCCATCGGAGAACAGCAGCGGTGGCAGGAACAGAAACAGGAACAGCTCCGGGTCCAGCGCCACATGCAGTCCCAGCGTGGGCCAGGCCAGCAAGGCGCCGGCGGCAATCTGCACCAGGGGTAACGGCAGGGGGATGACACGCCCGACCAGACGCGAAACGCTGACCAGCATCAGCAGGATAAGAACGGTGTAGGCGGTTTGCATAACGCGGGTTTCCCGGACGATCGGCTTGCAACGACACACATCAGGCAACAACTGGCCGTTGAAGTGCCATATTACCCGGCTATCTTACCGGCCTATGCTGCGCGCTGGCTTTTGCACAAAAGTCGCACGCTGCTGACGAGCGGCACCCAAAATCTCTGGGCGTGGCATAATCCGTGACCTTTCATTTTCATTGGCACTTGCATCAGTAAAGCAGGGGGGGCAATTCCTTGACCGCTTCAAGCAAAACGTTGCACCTTTTCGGCATCAAAGCCTGCGACACCATGAAAAAGGCGCGCACCTGGCTCGACGAGCACGCGGTGAGCTATGAGTTCCACGACTACAAAACGGCCGGTATCGACCGCGAACACTTGACCCAATGGTGCAACGAGCACGGTTGGCAGGTGGTTTTGAACCGTGCGGGCACCACCTTTCGCAAACTCGAAGACGAACGCAAAGCCGATCTCGATCAGTCGAAAGCCATTGAATTGATGCTCGCACAACCTTCGATGATCAAGCGCCCGGTGCTTGATCTCGGCGACAGAACCCTGATTGGCTTCAAGCCAGATAGTTATTCGGCGGCCCTCAAGTAGGCCAGCCCTTCCATTTTTGTAGAGGTAACAGCATGTCCAATTCCCTGTTCAGCCTGGGCTTCGGCGTCGGCACTCAGAACCGCCAAGGTGCTTGGCTGGAAGTGTTTTACGCACAACCCCTGCTCAACCCATCGGCTGAAATCGTTGCCGCCATCGCGCCGATCCTCGGCTACAGCGAAGGCAACCAGGCAATCACCTTCACCGTCGCCCAGGCCCTGCAACTGGCCGACGCGCTCAAAGGCGTCGACGCTACCCAGGCCGCCCTGCTGAGCCGCCTGGCCGAAAGCCACACGCCGCTGGTCGCCACCTTGCTGGCCGAAGACGCCGCACTGACGTCCACCCCGGAGGCCTACCTCAAGCTGCACCTGCTGTCCCATCGCCTGGTCAAGCCGCATGGCCTGAGCCTCGCTGGTGTGTTCCCGCAACTGCCGAACGTGGCGTGGACCAGCCAGGGCGCGATCGACATCAACGAGTTGGCCGAACGCCAACTGGAAGCCCGCCTGCGTGGCGAGTTGCTGGAAGTGTTCTCGGTGGACAAGTTCCCGAAAATGACCGACTACGTGGTGCCGAGCGGCGTGCGTATCGCGGATGCCGCGCGTATCCGCCTGGGTGCCTACGTGGGCGAAGGCACCACCGTGATGCATGAAGGTTTCGTCAACTTCAACGCCGGCACCGAAGGCCCGGGCATGATCGAAGGCCGTGTATCGGCTGGCGTGTTCGTCGGCAAGGGTTCGGACCTGGGCGGCGGTTGCTCGACCATGGGCACCCTGTCGGGCGGCGGCAACATCGTGATCAAGGTCGGCGAAGGCTGCCTGATCGGCGCCAACGCCGGTATCGGTATCCCATTGGGCGACCGCAACACCGTGGAGTCGGGCCTGTACGTCACCGCCGGCACCAAGGTTGCGCTGCTGGACGAGTCGAACCAACTGGTCAAGGTGGTCAAGGCCCGTGAGCTGGCCGGCCAACCCGACCTGCTGTTCCGCCGTAACTCCGAGACCGGTGCCGTGGAGTGCAAAACCCACAAATCGGCCATCGAACTGAACGAAGCGCTGCACGCTCACAACTAAGCAGCCACTCGATGCCACTGGCGGGCCCCGACCCTGGGGCCCGCTTATACGAGTCTTGAACACCATGCTTGTGCCCTCCCCCTGGCGCGCCGACTTTCCGGCCATCGCCACCCTGCAACGGCAAGACCAGACTTATCTGGACAACGCCGCGACGACGCAAAAACCCCAGGCCCTGTTGGATGCCATCAGCCATTACTACGCCAATGGCGCCGCCAATGTGCACCGCGCCCAGCATTTGCCGGGTGCCCATGCGACCCAGGCCTTCGAGGACAGTCGCAGCAAGGTTGTGCAGTGGTTGAATGCAGGTGACAGCGGGCAAATCGTGTTCACCCACGGCGCGACGTCAGCGCTGAACCTCCTGGCTTATGGCCTTGAGCACTTATTCAATGCGGGCGATGAGATTGTCATCAGCGCCCTGGAACACCACGCCAACCTGTTGCCGTGGCAGCAACTGGCCAAGCGTCGCGCGCTCACCCTGGTGGTATTGCCACTCGGCGATGACGGCGTGATCGACCTGCAAGCCGCCACCGAGTCGATCGGCCCGCGTACACGCCTGCTGGCGGTGAGCCAACTGTCCAACGTCCTTGGCACCTGGCAGCCGCTGCCGGCCTTGCTGGCGTTGGCCCAGGCCCACGGCGCCCTGACCGTGGTCGATGGCGCCCAAGGCATCGTCCACGGCCGCCACGACGTGCAGGCCCTGGGCTGCGACTTCTATGTGTTTTCCAGCCACAAGCTGTACGGTCCGGACGGCGTCGGCGTGCTCTATGGCCGCAACGAGGCCCTGCATCACCTGCGCCATTGGCAATTTGGTGGCGAGATGGTGCAACAGGCTGAGTACCAAAGCGCGAGCTTTCGCCCGGCACCGCTGGGCTTCGAGGCCGGCACCCCGCCGATCGCCGGTGTGATCGGCCTGGGCGCGTCCCTTGACTACCTGAGTTCGCTGGATCAGCACGCGGTGCTCGCCCATGAAGCGGCCCTGCATGACTACCTGTTGCGCGGGCTGAACGCGCGCAATGGCGTCCGTGTGCTGGGGTCGCCGCAGGCGGCGCTGGTCAGTTTTGTGGTCGAGGGCGTGCACAATGCCGACCTCGCACACCTGCTGACCGAGCAAGGCATTGCCGTACGCGCCGGCCATCATTGCGCGATGCCGCTGCTCAAGGCGATGCACTTGTCGGGGGCGATCCGTGTCTCCCTGGCGCTGTATAACGACTCCGATGACCTGGAACGCTTCTTTGAAGCGCTGGACCAGGCGCTGGATATGCTGCGATGAGCCTGCCGGTGGATGCGCAGGCTGCACTGGAAACCTTTCACTCAATCGGCAGTTGGGAGCAACGCGCTCGAATGCTGATGCAGTGGGGTGAGCGCCTGCCCGTATTGGCGGACGAGGAGAAGGTCGATGCCAACCTGGTGCAGGGCTGTGAGAGCCTGGTGTGGTTGGTGGGGCGCTTGCACGATGGCCACTGGCAGTTCGCCGCGAGCAGCGATGCGCGGATGATTCGTGGCTTGGTGGCATTGCTGCTGGCGCGGGTCAATGGGTTGTCGACGGACGAGTTGCAGGCGGTCGACTTGCCGGATTGGTTCAATCAGCTGGGGCTTTCCCGTCAACTGTCGCCGTCGCGCAGCAATGGGCTGAATGCAGTCCTGCAGCGCATGCGCGAACTCAGTCATACCCACATTTGAACCGTGTAACGTTCTGAGACTCAGGCGGGCTTGACCCGCTCCGAGGGCCTACGCACCCCGGCCACAATCTTGTCCACCGCCTTGGTCGCCGCGACCATGCCGAAAGTCGCCGTCACCATCATCACCGCGCCAAACCCGCCGGCGCAGTCCAGCTTCACCCCATCACCGACAAAACTCTTCTGCAGGCAGATGCTGCCATCCGGCTTGGGGTAGCGCAGTTGCTCGGTGGAAAACACGCACGGCACGCTGTAATGGCGGGTCACGGTGCGGGAAAAGCCGTAGTCACGGCGCAAGGTGGAGCGCACTTTCGACGCCAAGGGGTCATTAAAGGTGCGGTTCAGGTCGCAGACCTGGATCAGCGTCGGGTCGATCTGCCCACCGGCGCCACCAGTCGTGATGATCTGGATCTTGCGGCGCTTGCACCAGGCAATCAGTGCGGCCTTGGCGTTAACCGCGTCGATGCAGTCGATCACGCAGTCGATAGTGGGCGTGATGTACTCGGCCATGGTGTCGCGGGTGACGAAATCCGCCACCGCATGCACCGTGCAATCCGGGTTGATCGCGCGCAGGCGCTCGGCCATCACCTCGACCTTGGGCTTGCCCACGGTGCTGTCCAAGGCGTGCAACTGGCGGTTGCTGTTGCTGACGCAGACGTCGTCCAGGTCGAACAGCGAAATCTCGCCCACTCCGCAACGGGCCATGGCTTCCGCCGCCCAGGAGCCGACGCCGCCGACGCCGACGATCGCCACATGGGCCGCTTTCAAGCGCTCCAGGCCTTCAATGCCATACAAGCGGGCGACGCCTGCAAACCGCGGATCTTCTGTACTCATGACCATTACCCCAAAAACCGGCGCGCATTATAGGACTACGCAGCGACAAGTTTTAAGCTACAAGCTACAAGTTAAGAACTTAGATGTACTTTCGCTGCCCAATGTCCGGTTTTTCTCGGCTTGCTGTACGGTCAGGGAAAGGCCGGTGTAGGATGCGCGCCGTTCGGTGCAGGCCGACACCTCTTTTCGTTCCACACCCTTTGGAACCCGACATAACCATGGCATCGCGTAAATTTGGACTCAACCTGGTGATAGTGCTGGCAATTGCCGCGCTGTTCACCGGCTTCTGGGCGCTGATCAACCGCCCGGTCACTGCTCCCAACTGGCCCGAGCAGATCTCCGGTTTTTCCTACTCGCCGTTCCAGCAAGGCCAGTACCCGCAGAAAAACCAGTACCCCACCGACGAGCAGATGCGTCGCGATCTGGAGATCATGAGCAAGCTGACGGATAACATCCGCACCTACTCGGTCGACGGCACGCTGGGGGACATTCCCAAGCTGGCCGAAGAGTTCGGCCTGCGCGTAACCCTGGGGATCTGGATCAGCCCGGACCTGGAGCGTAACGAGCGCGAAGTCCAGCGCGCCATCGAGATCGCCAACAGCTCGCGCAGTGTCGTGCGGGTCGTGGTCGGTAACGAAGCCCTGTTCCGTGAAGAGATCACCCCTGAAGCGCTGATTGTGCTGCTGGACCGAGTGCGCGCCGCCGTGAAAGTCCCGGTGACGACCTCCGAGCAATGGCATATCTGGGAAAAGAACCCGCAACTGGCCAAGCACGTCGACCTGATCGCCGCGCACATCCTGCCGTTCTGGGAATACATCCCGATGGACAAGGCCGGCCAGTACGTACTCGACCGCGCCAGGGACCTGAAGAAACTGTTCCCGAAAAAGCCGCTGCTGTTGTCGGAAGTGGGCTGGCCAAGTAACGGCCGTATGCGCGGCGGGAATGAAACGTCCCCGGCAGACCAGGCCATTTACCTGCGTACGCTGGTGAACAAGCTGAACCGCCAGGGCTACAACTACTTCGTGATCGAGGCCTTCGACCAGCCGTGGAAGGTCAGCGACGAAGGCTCGGCCGGCGCGTATTGGGGCGTCTACAACGCCGCGCGCCAGCAGAAATTCAACTTCGAAGGGCCGGTGGTGGCAATCCCGCAGTGGCGCGTCCTGGCGATCGGCTCGGTGGTGCTCGCCTTGCTGTCCCTGACCCTGCTGATGATCGACGGCTCATCCCTGCGCCAGCGTGGCCGCACCTTCCTGACCTTTATCGCGTTCCTCTGCGGTTCGGTACTGGTGTGGATCGGCTACGACTACAGCCAGCAATACAGCACCTGGTTCAGCGTGACCGTCGGCATCTTGTTGGCCCTGGGCGCCCTGGGCGTGTTCATTGTGTTGCTGACCGAAGCCCACGAACTGGCGGAAGCGGTATGGACCCACAAGCGCCGGCGTGAATTCCTGCCGGTGGAAGGGGAATCGGGCTACCGCCCGAAAGTGTCGATCCATGTGCCGTGCTACAACGAGCCGCCAGAGATGGTCAAACAGACCCTCGACGCCCTGGCCGCCCTCGATTACCCGGACTACGAAGTCCTGATCATCGACAACAACACCAAGGACCCGGCGGTGTGGGAACCGGTGCGCGACTACTGCGAAACCCTGGGCCCGCGCTTCAAGTTTTTCCACGTCGCCCCCCTGGCCGGTTTCAAGGGCGGTGCACTGAACTACCTGATCCCGCACACCGCCATGGATGCCGAAGTGATCGCGGTGATCGACTCGGACTACTGCGTGTCGCCGAACTGGCTCAAGCACATGGTGCCGCACTTCGCCGACCCGAAAATCGCCGTGGTGCAGTCGCCGCAGGATTACCGCGACCAGAACGAAAGCACCTTCAAGAAGCTCTGCTACGCCGAATACAAAGGCTTCTTCCATATCGGCATGGTCACCCGTAACGACCGCGACGCGATCATCCAGCACGGCACCATGACCATGACCCGTCGCTCGGTGCTCGAGGAACTGGGCTGGGCCGACTGGTGCATCTGCGAAGACGCCGAACTCGGCCTGCGGGTATTCGAGAAAGGCCTGTCGGCGGCGTACTACCACGACAGCTACGGCAAGGGCCTGATGCCGGATACCTTTATCGACTTCAAGAAACAGCGTTTCCGCTGGGCCTATGGCGCGATCCAGATCATCAAGCGCCACACCGCCAGCCTGCTGCGCGGCAAGGACACCGAGCTGACCCGTGGCCAGCGCTACCACTTCCTCGCGGGCTGGTTGCCGTGGGTGGCGGACGGCATGAACATCTTCTTCACCGTCGGCGCGCTGTTGTGGTCGGCGGCGATGATCATCGTGCCGACGCGGGTCGACCCGCCGCTGTTGATTTTCGCGATCCCGCCGTTGGCGTTGTTCGTGTTCAAGGTGGGCAAGATCATCTTCCTCTACCGCCGCGCGGTAGGTGTGAACCTCAAGGATGCGTTCTGCGCCGCCCTGGCTGGCCTGGCGTTATCCCACACCATCGCCAAGGCGGTGCTGTATGGTTTCTTCACCACCAGCATTCCGTTCTTTCGTACACCGAAAAACGCGGATAACCACGGCTTCTGGGTAGCGATTTCCGAAGCCCGCGAAGAAATGTTCATCATGCTGCTGTTGTGGGGCGCCGCGCTGGGGATCTACCTGGTGCAGGGCCTGCCGAGCAATGACATACGTTTCTGGGTGGTGATGCTGCTGGTGCAATCACTGCCGTATGTGGCGGCGTTGATCATGGCGTTCCTGTCGTCGCTGCCGAAACCGGCCGTGGCACCTGAGCCTGCCCCGGCGGCTTAAAAACGTGCGCAATGCACTAAACGGCGGCCTCTGGCCGCCGTTTTGCTATAAGATAACGGCCGTTTTGTCCGCCCGCCCTGCTCTTCCAGACATGTTTCCCGGAGTTTTCCCATGACGGCCCATGCCGACCTTTCGCCGACCCTTCAACTTGCCATCGACCTGATCCGTCGTCCCTCGGTCACGCCGATCGACGCCGATTGCCAGAAGCTGATGATGCAGCGCCTGGGCGACGCCGGTTTTGCGCTGGAGCCGATGCGCATCGAGGACGTGGACAACTTCTGGGCCACCCATGGCAAGCATGACGGCCCGGTGCTGTGCTTCGCCGGCCACACCGACGTGGTCCCCACCGGTCCGGTGCAAGCCTGGCAGAACGACCCGTTCGACGCCTTGATCGACGAAAACGGCATGCTCTGCGGGCGTGGCGCGGCCGACATGAAAGGCAGCCTGGCCGCCATGCTGGTGGCGGCCGAGCGCTTCGTCAGCGACTACCCGGACCACAAGGGCTCGGTCGCTTTCCTGATCACCAGCGATGAGGAAGGCCCGGCGCACCATGGCACCAAGGCCGTGATCGAACGCCTGGCTGCGCGCAAGGAGCGCCTGGACTGGTGCATCGTCGGCGAACCGTCGAGCACCACCCTGGTAGGTGACGTGGTCAAGAACGGCCGCCGCGGCTCCCTCGGCGCCACCCTGACCGTGCGCGGCGTACAGGGCCATGTGGCCTACCCGCACCTGGCGAAGAACCCGATCCACCTGGCCGCACCGGCCCTGGCCGAACTGGCCGCCGAGCACTGGGACAACGGCAACGCCTTCTTCCCACCGACCAGCTTCCAGATCTCCAACCTCAACTCCGGCACCGGCGCCACCAACGTGATTCCGGGTGACCTGACGGCGGTGTTCAACTTCCGTTTTTCCACCGAATCCACGGTCGAAGGCCTGCAACAGCGCGTTGCGGCGATTCTCGACAAGCATGGCCTGGACTGGCATGTGGAGTGGGCGCTGTCTGGCCTGCCGTTCCTCACCGAGCCGGGCGCGTTGCTCGATGCGGTGTCGGCCAGCATCAAGGCGATCACCGGGCGTGAGACCCAGGCCTCCACCAGTGGCGGCACCTCCGATGGGCGCTTCATTGCGACCCTCGGCACCCAGGTGGTCGAGTTGGGCCCGGTGAACGCGACGATCCACCAGGTCAACGAGCGGATCCTGGCCAGCGACCTCGACGTGCTGACCGAAATCTATTACCAGACCCTGATCAAGTTGCTCGCCTGATGCTGGCCTGCCCCATTTGCAGCGCCCCGCTCAACGCGGTGGACAATGGCGTGGCGTGCCCGGCCGGGCACCGTTTCGACCGCGCGCGCCAGGGTTACCTGAACCTGCTGCCGGTGCAGCACAAGAACAGCCGCGACCCGGGCGACAACCTGGCGATGGTCGAGGCGCGCCGTGACTTTCTCAACGCCGGGCACTACGCCCCGGTGGCCAGGCGCCTGGCCGAGCTGGCCGCCGAACGCGCACCGCAGCGCTGGGTGGACATCGGTTGCGGCGAGGGTTACTACACCGCGCAAATCGCCGCGGCCCTGCCCCATGCCGATGGCTACGCCCTGGACATTTCCAAGGAAGCGGTCAAGCGCGCGTGCAAACGCGACCCGGCGCTGACCTGGTTGATCGCCAGCATGGCCCGCGTGCCGTTGGCCGACGCCAGCTGCCAGTTCCTCGCCAGTGTGTTCAGCCCGTTGGATTGGCAAGAGGCCAAGCGCCTGCTCAGTCCCGGCGGCGGCCTGATGAAGGTCGGCCCGACCAGCGGCCACCTGATGGAACTGCGCGAGCGCCTGTACGACGAAGTACGCGAGTACACCGACGACAAGCACCTGGCCCTGGTGCCGGACGGCATGAGCCTGGCACACAGTGAAACCCTGGAACTCACCTTGAGCCTGGCCGAGCCCCAGGACCGCGCCAACCTGCTGGCCATGACCCCTCACGGCTGGCGCGCCAGTGCCGAGCGCCGTGCCGAGGTGATCGAGGCGGCCGAGCCGCTGCTGGTCACAGTATCGATGCGCTACGATTATTTCGTGCTTCAATAACCGACTTTTAACCATCCGCGAATGGATTTTCGAATCCCGCAACGAGGAATATCCATGCGCCAACCCGATATCGAGATTTACCTGAAGGACGCCGACGTCGACTACAAGGCCATCGCCGCCTGGCTGGGCGCTGCCCTGGCCCCTTGCAGCGACTGGGTCCAGCGTGGCCAGACCTACAAGTGCAAGGCCGGCAATGTGCCGGTCACCTGGCTGCCGAAAGCCGTAGGCAAGTGGAACAGCCTGTACCTGGAAAGTGACCAGACGCCGTGGGAAGACGACATTGCCTGCGCCCGCGCTGCGTTTGCTGCGCTGAACGTGGAAGTGCGCTGCGCACCGGGGAGCTGGGTCGAGGAAGAAGGTGAGGAAAGCGCCGACACCTGGATTCGCATCAGCGCGGACGGTGAAGAGCAGATCACCTGGAAAACTGCCTGAGCCTGAACTGTTAACCCAATCAAATGTGGGAGGGGGCTTGCCCCCGATAGCGGTGTATCAGCCAATGTATTCAGTGACTGACACTCTGCCATCGGGAGCAAGCCCCCTCTCACATGGGTTCAGTGGTGAACTTACAGACCGACCACATCCTCCGCCTGCAACCCCTTCTCGCCGCTTACCACGGCGTATTCCACCTGCTGGCCCTCGGCCAACGAACGGTGGCCGTCGCCGCGAATGGCGCGGTAGTGCACAAACACATCCTTGCCATCTTCACGCTGGATGAAGCCATAGCCCTTGGCGTCGTTGAACCACTTCACATTGCCTGTCTCGCGCGTTGCCATCTGTTCACTCCCACTTGATTGTTATTGTTGAGCCGATCGCGTTGAACTGCCGAGTATAAGACAGGCTCAAAAACGATCAACTCAAGTTTACATCGCTGCTTTTTTGCCGATTTTCGGCGAATACGGCACACTACCCGCCCGAGCGCCTGCTCGGTTTTTCCCACTTGAAGCAGCTCGCCTATGACCCGCTCCCCGTTCCGCCGTCTGGTGTTTGGCACCTTGCGCCGACTGTTGTACCTCTGGGTTCGCTCGGAGACGATCAACCAGTCGTCCCTTACCATCAACCTGGACCGCAGCCGGCCGGTGTTTTACGTCCTGCAATCGCCCTCCCTCACCGAATTGGCCGTGGTCGATGCCGAGTGCACCAAGGCCGGCCTGCCGCGCCCGGTACTGCCGGTATCGGTAGGCCCGCTGATGGAACCCGCGGCGTTCTTCTACCTCACGCCCGAGCCGGACTGGCTGGGGCGCCAGGACAAGCGCGGCGCGCCGCCGACCCTGACCCGCCTGGTCAACACCCTCAGCGAACACGCCGAAGAGAATGCACAAATCATTCCGGTCAGCGTGTTCTGGGGACAAACCCCTGCGAGCGAGTCCAGCCCGTGGAAACTGCTGTTTGCCGACAGCTGGGCGGTCACCGGGCGTCTGCGCCGGTTGTTGAGCATCCTGATCCTGGGGCGCAAGACCCGCGTGCAATTCTCCGCGCCCATCAACCTGCGTGAATTGATCGAGCACAATAAAGGCCACGAACGCACCGTGCGCATGGCCCAACGCATCCTGCGCGTGCACTTTCGTAACCTGAAGACGGCGGTGATCGGCCCCGATTTGTCCCACCGGCGCAATCTGGTGAAAGGCCTGGTCAACATGCCGCTGGTGCGCCAGGCCATCCTTGACGAAGCCGAGCGGGAAAAAATCAGCCCGGAAAAAGCCAAGGCCCTGGCCCTGCGCTACGGCAACGAGATCGCCTCGGACTACACCTACACCGCGATCCGCTTCCTGGAAGTGGTGTTGAGCTGGTTCTGGAACAAGATCTACGACGGCATCAAGGTCAATAACATCGAGGGCGTGCAACAGGTTGCCCAGGGCTACGAGGTGATTTATGTGCCTTGCCACCGCAGCCATATCGACTACCTGCTGCTGTCCTACCTGCTGTTCAAGAACGGCCTGACCCCGCCGCATATCGCCGCCGGCATCAACCTGAACATGCCGGTGATCGGCAGCCTGTTGCGCCGTGGCGGTGCGTTTTTCATGCGCCGCACCTTCAAGGGCAACCCGCTGTACACCTCGGTGTTCAACGAATACCTGCACACCTTGTTCACCAAGGGCTTCCCGGTGGAGTACTTCGTCGAAGGCGGACGCTCGCGCACCGGGCGCATGCTGCAGCCGAAGACCGGGATGCTGGCGATTACGCTGCGCAGTTTCCTGCGCTCCTCGCGCATGCCGATCGTGTTCGTGCCGGTGTATATCGGCTATGAGCGCGTGCTCGAAGGCCGCACCTACCTCGGTGAGCTGCGGGGTGCGAGCAAGAAGAAAGAGTCGATCTTCGATATTTTCAAAGTGGTCGGCGCGCTCAAGCAGCGCTTTGGCCAGGTCGCGGTCAACTTCGGCGAGCCGATCAAGCTGGCCGAGTTCCTCGACGCCGAGCAACCGGACTGGCGCAGCCAGGAACTGGGCCCGAACTACAAACCGGCCTGGCTCAACGAAACCACCAACCGCCTTGGCGAACAGGTGGCCCGCCACTTGAACGAAGCGGCCGCCGTGAACCCGGTGAACCTGGTGGCCCTGGCGCTGCTGTCGACCACGCGCCTGGCCCTGGATGAACAGGCCATGGCCCGCCAGTTGGACCTGTACCTGGCGCTGCTGCGCCGCGTGCCTTATTCGCCCCACACCACCTTGCCCGAAGGCGACGGCCTGGCGCTGATCAAGCACGTCAAGGACATGGACCTGCTGTCGGAGCAGAGCGATGCCTTGGGCAAGATTCTGTACCTGGACGAGCAGAACGCCGTCCTGATGACCTACTACCGCAACAACGTGCTGCACATCTTCGCCCTGCCGGCGCTGCTGGCCAGCTTCTTCCAGAGCAGCTCACGGATGAGCCGCGAGCAGATCCTGCGCTATACCCACGCGCTGTACCCGTACCTGCAATCGGAGCTGTTTATCCGCTGGTCGCTGGAAGAGCTGGATACGGTGGTCGATCAATGGCTGGACGCGTTCGTCGAACAGGGCCTGCTGCGCTTCGAAAACAACGTGTACCTGCGCCCGGCACCGAGCTCGCGGCACTTCGTGCTGCTGACCCTGCTGTCCAAGACCATCGCCCAGACCCTGCAACGCTTCTACATGGCGATCTCGCTGCTGCTCAACAGCGGCCAGAACAGCATCAGCGCCGAAGAACTGGAAGACCTGTGCACGATCATGGCCCAGCGCCTGTCGATCCTGCATGGCCTCAACGCCCCGGAATTCTTCGACAAGAGCCTTTTCCGACATTTCATCCAGACCTTGCTGGAACAAGATGTGCTGCGCCGCGACGAGGCCGGCAAGTTGAGCTACCACGACCTGCTCGGCGAACTGGCCGAAGGCGCGGCCAAGCGCGTGTTGCCCGCGGAGATTCGCCTGTCGATCCGCCAGGTGGCCTTGCACCGTGTGGATGGCGCAGCCGAAGCGCCGGTGGAAGCGGAAGAAACACGCTAGATTGAACAAGGCGCCAGTTGGATGCTGGCGCCGTTGAAAAGGAGCTGCACCATGAAAAAGATCATTCTCCTGGGCCTCACCGCCCTGCTCGGAGCCTGCCAATCCATGCATCCAGCGCCCAAGGCCAGCCTTGACGGCGAGGTGTTCTACCTGCAACGCATTGCCCTGCCGCCCGCCGCCACCTTGAGCGTGAGCCTGCAGGACGTGTCCCTGGCGGATGCGCCCGCGGTGACGCTGGCCGAGCAGAAAGGCCCGGTCAAAGGCCAGGTGCCGCTGCCGTTTCACCTGACCTACGACCCCGCACAGGTCAAGCCGGGCCACAGTTATTCGGTGAGCGCTCGCATCGAGCTGGACGGCAAGCTACTGTTTATCACCACCGAACGGCACACGGTGCAGCTCAACGGCCAGGATCCACAGCCGCTGCGCGTGCGCGTGAACGCCGTAGCACCCTGAACTCGAACATAAGGAAGCGCCCATGCTCCGCAACTCCCTTCGCCTCACTGCCCTGTGTGCCGGCCTGCTGCTCGGCGCCAATGCCGTGGCCCTGGACCTCAGTAGCCTGTCCCAGGGCGACGCCAGCGGCGGCCTCAAGGACGCCCTGACCCAAGGCGCACAGATCGCCGTGAAACAACTGGGTGTACCCGGTGGTTTCAGCAACAACCCTGAAGTGAAGATCGGCCTGCCGGGCAAGCTGGGCAAAGTCGCCGACAAACTGAAAATGTTCGGCATGGGTGACCAGGTCACGCAGTTGGAAGACAGCATGAACAAAGCCGCTGAAACCGCCGTGACCCAGGCCCAGCCGATCCTGGTCAACGCGGTGAAGAACATGAGCGTGACCGACGCCAAGGGCATCCTCAGCGGCGGCCAGGACTCCGCCACCAAGTACCTGAACAAGAGCAGTCGCGAACAGATCCGCGCCAAGTTCCTGCCGATCGTCAAGGCCGCCACCGACAAGGTGGGCGTGGCCCAGCAGTACAACGCCCTGGCAGGCAAGGCCGCCGCGTTTGGCGCCGTGGATGCCAAGAGCGCCAACGTCGAAAGCTACGTGACCGAACAGGCGCTGGATGGTTTGTTCAAGATGATTGCGCAGCAGGAAGAGACGATTCGCAAGAACCCGGCGGCGGCGGCCACCAGTCTGGCGAAGAAGGTGTTTGGCGCCTTGTAATAGCTATGATGCCCACGTTTCAGCGAGACGTGGGCATCGGGAAGCCGCTCAATGAGAAGTCTTTAACCAGTTCTTTTGTATTTCTGCTTGGTCTCGCATTGAAAAGAACCATTCGCGGCCAACCTTCTTTTTGACAAATATATTCAAGTCGACAAGACCGTTCAGCACGGCCGATGCCGTATTGTAAGAACAGCCTAGATTTTCCTTCACATTGACGGCGGTGAACTGTTTGGCGGTACCGCTCTTGGCGACCTGAAATACCGTCTTTTGTTTCTCATTCAGTTCCTTATAAAGTCCTGACTCCCACAACCAATGCTCAAACGCCTCGGCCTCTCGGACACTTATCTCGTAAGACTGCTTAAATCCATCAACTGCGCGTTGCACGATGGAGCACTGATAGTCGATGAAGTAAGTCAGATCGAGTTCATCCGTCTCCGTATACAGATAAGACATACCGTATTGAACAGCCGCATTCTTCAGCAAGACACTGATGGAGATATACCTGAATGCCGCGTAATCGCTTTTAAACATGAACCAATAAAACAACGCACGCGCAACACGACCATTGCCATCCCGAAAGGGATGCTCGTAACCCAAGGCAAAGTGCAGAGAAATGCCTTTGATCAGTGGATGCAGGTAGCGGGTGGCCGTAGCATCGTCGTGACAAGTATTGATCCAATCAGCCAACCGCTCCAGCCGAGTGATGATCCCTTCTGCAGGAGGTGGCGAATGCACAACATTGCCATCGCCATCCTGGACAACCACCTCATCGTTTAAACGAAAGCTGCCAGGAGAATATTTATCATCGTCAATGCCCTGAACACCTACTTCGTGCATGTCCGCGATCAACTCCACACTTAGCGGCTCGTTTCTCTTATCCCAAGCGAAACGCATCATTCGGTAATTGCCGATGATCATTTTTTCATCTGGCGTTCTGGGCAGTCGCTCTCGCTTCAACATATCTTTTGCAACGAGCGTCGTGGTTGCCGCGCCCTCCAACTGGCTGCTACTGATGGCCTCATCTTCGATCAGGTCGTTGAGCAAATACTTTATATGAGCAGCCTTCCCGACCTTGCTGCTCATGTACTCAAGTGCGGCAGTCGAGGCATACCTGTCGACCGTGGAGACCACGCGTTGTGCGGTTGGCGTTAATACAAAGTTGCACCAGACCTCAGGCGTACCTACGGGCACTATTTGCTGATACAGACGGGAGCGCTCGGACTTTACGATCCCCCAACATATCGCTGGATCCAAGTGCTGAGGAAAACGGTGGCGTAGCTGATCAAAGTGCAAATAGCGGCCCCGACTGTCTGTTGGCTGAGACAGCTTCATATAGTCAGATAGATGCTGAAGATGGGGCTCCTGGCCAATGAGAACAAAAACCCGTTCTGGCACCTTGGGTGGCAGTTTAATCATCAAAATCTCAATTTTTGATTTCTGAGACTTGAGTACAGCAGAAAACCCCACCTATCTCAATAACCACGAAAATTGAGACATGCCTTTCTTCAATGCAATACCGACTCAGCCAATCGCCCCACCGTCAACGTTGCAAAGCCCCCCATGGCCAGCGCCGTCGCACGGTTGATCTTCAAGGGTGTCAGCCAGGCTTTTTGCAGCCCTTCGAAGCGACTGCCGAATACGATCCACGCAGACCCTACCGGTATCACCACCAATGCCAGTGTGGCCATGAACCCGGCATAGCCTTGCCATGCGGCAAAGGTACCGGCCGGCGCAATGAACGACACGATCAACAGCCCCTTGGGGTTCATCAGCGTCAACCAGAAGAAACTCAACCCACTGAGGCGGTCACGGCCAGGGTCGACGGTGCTGTTTTTGCGTTGCCAGAGCTTGTACGAGACATACAGCAGGTATCCGGCCGCCGCCAATTGCGTGAACTTCGACGCCCAAGGCGAATAGGCCGCCAGGTAGAGCAGTGCAACACCCCATATCGAAACCTGAAGCACGTAAGCCAGGCACTCGACAAATGCCAACCACCAGGACGCACGATAGCCAAACAATACGCCGGCACGAAACAGCAAGGTATTGGTGGGACCGGGGGCGAGCAGTAGCAACATCAGGGCTGGAATGCAGGCGAACATGCAGGTTTTCCTCAAGAGTGACGACCCAAAGTCGTTCCACCCATCGAAACTGACGCGTCAACATGGATGGCCCGGCGACAGTGGCCAACATCAAACCCGCGAAGTCTACTGCAAGTACCCGCAAGATGCCCTCACCGGGAGGGCATGCAGATTCGTTCCAGCGGTTAAACCAGATAACTACAGGAAAGCGCCCACGACAAAAGTCGTCGTTGTTGCCACGCCATAACCAATACTCATGGGCGGCTCGACCGAACGCATTGAACAAGGGAGTGGCCTCGTGGGACTGGGCTCAGGCCAGCAAGGGCTAGGCGGTTTTGCGTAGCAAGGCCGGGGCGGCGGCGGGCAAGGCCGGGGTGGCGGCTCTTGCGGGCAAGGACCGCTTACCGGGGGTCTTTGAGGCATGCACAGCGCAGCAAAAAAGTTCTTGAGGGGGCAAAGAGACATAAAGTATTCCTTAAGTCCAAAGAGATGAGTCCATTTACCGTTGTCGTCAACAACTGACATCGACAAATCCATACCTGTGATCAGGTAGTCTCTAAGTGGCAGGAATGCAGGAAGCGTTCCCGGCTCCTGCCACCCGTTTCGACACTCAAATATTGGCCCTTACCCCTCTATGCCGCCTTCCGAACCTTGAACCACGCCGCGTAGAGCGCCGGCAAGAACAACAGGGTCAACGCCGTCGCCACGATCAAGCCGCCCATGATCGCCACTGCCATCGGCCCGAAGAACACGCTGCGTGACAGCGGGATCATCGCCAGCACCGCCGCCAGGGCGGTCAGCACAATCGGGCGGAAACGCCGTACGGTGGCTTCGATAATTGCCTGCCACGGCGCCAGGCCGGCCCTGATGTCCTGTTCGATCTGGTCCACCAGGATCACCGAGTTGCGCATGATCATCCCAGACAACGCGATGGTCCCGAGCATGGCCACGAAGCCGAAGGGCTGGCGGAACACCAGCAGGAACAGCGTCACGCCAATCAGGCCCAACGGCGCGGTCAGAAACACCATCGCCGTGCGTGAGAAGCTGCGCAGTTGCAGCATCAGCAAGGTCAGCACCACCACGATAAACAGCGGCACGCCGGCCTTCACCGAGTTCTGCCCGCGGGCGGAGTCTTCGACGGTGCCACCGACTTCCAGCAGGTAGCCATCCGGCAGTTCGGCGCGTACACCTTCAAGGGTTGGCAGGATTTGCTGGACCAACGTAGCCGGCTGTTCCTTGCCGTAGATATCGGCGCGCACCGTCACCGTCGGCAAGCGGTTGCGGTGCCAGATAATGCCCTCTTCAAAGCCGTATTCGAGGGTGGCGATCTGCGACAGGGCCACGCTTTTACCGTTGTCGGTCGGTACCGCCAGGCTGGGCAGCAGCGACAACTCAGTGCGCTCGTGGACGGTGCCGCGCAGGAGAATTTCGATCAACTCGTTGTCCTCCCGGTATTGACTGACGCTGGACCCGGTCAGTGAGCTTTGCAGGAATTTCGACAGGTTGGCGGTGCTGACGCCGAGGGCGCGGGCGCGGTCCTGGTCGATATTGAGGTAGACGATCTTGCTCGGCTCTTCCCAGTCCAGGTGCACATTGACCACATGGGTATTTTCGCGAACCTTGGCCGCGACTTTCCGCGCAAGAGCGCGGACTTCCTCGATGTGTTCGCCGGTTACGCGAAACTGCACCGGGTAGCCCACGGGCGGGCCGTTTTCCAGGCGGGTGACACGGGAGCGCAGGTCGGGGAATTGTTCGTTGAGGGTTTCGATCAGCCAGGTGCGCAGGCTCTCGCGGCCCTCGATGGTCTTAGCCAACACCACGAACTGCGCAAAACTGGCCGCTGGCAGTTGCTGGTCCAGGGGCAGGTAGAAACGCGGCGAACCGGTGCCGACGTAGGCCACATAGTTATCAATGCCGGCGTGTTCCTTGAGCAAGGCTTCCAGGCGCTTGACCTGGTCGGCGGTGTTGCTCAGGGAAGCGCCTTCAGCCAATTTCAGGTCGACCATCAGCTCCAGGCGGCCTGAGGCCGGGAAGAACTGTTGCGGCACAAAACGAAACAACGCCACCGAGCCGATAAACAGCAGCAACGTCAGGACAATCACGGTTTTGCGCCGACTCACGCACCACTCCACCAAACGTCTTACACGTTGGTAGAACGGCGTGCCGTAGGGATCCGGGCCATCGGTGCCATGTTTGGCCGCGTGAATCTTCGCCAGGTCCGGCAGGAGTTTTTCCCCCAGGTACGGCACAAACACCACGGCGGCGATCCATGAGGCGAGCAACGCGATCGTCACCACCTGGAAGATCGAGCGCGTGTATTCCCCTGTGCTCGACTGCGCGGTGGCAATCGGCAGGAAGCCGGCCGCCGTGATCAGCGTACCGGTGAGCATCGGGAAGGCGGTGCTGGTCCAGGCAAAACTGGCCGCCTTGAGCCGGTCGTAGCCCTGCTCCATTTTGATTGCCATCATTTCCACGGCAATGATCGCATCATCCACCAGCAACCCCAGGGCCAGCACCAACGCACCGAGGGAAATCTTGTGCAGGCCGATGCCGAGGTAATACATCGTGGCAAAGGTCATCGCCAGCACCAGCGGAATCGCCAGGGCTACGACCATGCCAGTGCGTATGCCGAGGGAGAAGAAACTCACCAGCAAGACAATCGCCAATGCCTCGGCCAACACCTGCACGAATTCGCCGACACCGGTTTTCACCGCTGCCGGTTGGTCTGACACCTTGCGCAGCTCCATGCCCGCCGGAAGGTTCTTTTGCAAACGTGCGAACTCGCCTTCGAGGGCCTTGCCCAGCACCAGGATATCGCCACCGTCGCGCATGGCCACGGCCAGTCCGATAGCATCCGCCCCCATGTAACGCATGCGCGGCGCCGGTGGATCGTTGAAGCCGCGGTGAATATCGGCAACATCACCGATGCGGAAGGTTCGATCAGCGACACGAATAGGAAAGTCGCGGATTTCTTCCACCGTCTTGAAGTTGCCCGACACACGCAGTTGCACACGCTCGCTCGGGGTTTCAAAGAAGCCGGCAGTGGACACCGCGTTCTGCTCCTGCAACGCCTGCTGCACAGCGGCCAACGGCAGGCCAAGGGTGGCGAGCTTGAGGTTGGACAGCTCGATCCAGATCTTCTCATCCTGTAGGCCAAGTAACTCGACCTTGCCCACATCCGCCACCCGTTGCAGCTGAATCTGGATGCGGTCGGCGTAGTCCTTGAGCACGGCATAGTCGAAGCCGTCGCCGGTCAGGGCGTAGATATTGCCGAAGGTGGTACCGAACTCGTCGTTGAAAAACGGCCCCTGGATATCCGGCGGCAAGGTCTGCCGGATGTCGCTGATCTTCTTGCGCACCTGGTACCACAACTCAGGAATCTGCACAGAGTGCATGGAGTCGCGCGCAATGAAGGTGACGGTGGACTCACCCGGGCGAGAGAACGAGACAATGCGCTCGTATTCGCCGGTCTCCATCAGTTTTTTCTCGATACGCTCGGTGACCTGGCGCGAGACTTCCTGGGCCGTAGCGCCGGGCCAGTTGGTCTTGATCACCATGGCCTTGAAGGTGAACGGTGGATCTTCGCTTTGCCCCAGCTTGGTGTAGGACAAGGTGCCGACCACAGCCAGCAGGATCATCAGGAACAGTACGATCTGGCGGTTACGCAACGCCCATTCGGAAAGATTGAAAGCCATTGGGGACTACTCCTTGGCCGCCAGGTTCACTATACGGTTGGAGCCATCCACCGCGCGCACTTGCTGGCCCTCGTGGAGCACATGCACGCCGGCTGCGACCACCCAGTCGTTGGGGGTCAAGCCTTCCAGCACCGGTACGGTTTTTTCGCCAAAGGCGCCGATGCGTACCGGCGTGCGCTTGAGGGTGTTGTCCGGCTGTACACGCCAGACGTAGGACGCACCGTTCTCCGCACTCAGGGCAGACAGCGGTACCGACAGCGGAACAACGCCGTCGGCCTGTATGAATACGCGAGCGCTTTGCCCCAGTTCCGCCGGGACTGTGCCGCCGGTGAAGGCAACGCGAGCGGCGAAGGTGCGCGATTTTGGATCAGCCGCAGGCGACAGTTCACGGATGCGCCCGGTGAAACGCTGGCCCGGCTGGCTCCACAATTCCACCGCGACCGGTTGACCGATCTTGAAGCGACCAAACCCTTGTTCGGGCAGGCTGATAAGCACTTCGCGCTCGCCATCGGTGGCCAGGGTGAACACGGTCTGGCCAGCGGAGACCACTTGGCCGACTTCCACCGCGCGCTTGGCCACGACGCCATCCTGGGGGGCGCGCAATACGGCGTAACCGGCCTGGTTACTGGCCACGTCGAACTCGGCCTTGATCTGCTTGAGGCGCGCTTCGCCGGAACGGTAAAGGTTTTCGGAATTGTCGTACTGGGAACGGCTGACCATCTGACGGTCCATCAGGGTCTTGTAGCGATCACGCTCAGCGCGCACCAGGCGCAGGTTGGCCTCAGCAGCGGCGACCTGGGCACGGGCGGCCTCCAGTTGCAGGCGCACATCCTGAGGGTCAAGTTCCGCCAGCGCCTGGTTGGTCTTGACCCGCTCGCCCTCCTCCACCAGACGCTTGCTGACTTTGCCACCGATGCGAAAGGCCAGGTCCGGCTCATAGCGCGCGCGTACCTCACCGGGGTAGCTGTCCGTCGACTGCGCCGAGGGTTGCGGCTGCACCACCATGGCCGGGCGGACGGTGGTCTGGACCGCTTCTTCCTGGCCGCAGGCGGCCAACAGGAAGACCAGGCAGACAGGCAACGCAAAGGGCAGGAAAGTGCTGCGCATGCTGAAGGACCTTTCGCAAATGGAGCTAGGAATAATTATACTGGCCGGTATGTTATTAATACCAAACTCGCCAGTCCAGTATTAAAGGTGAAAATGTCCGACAATCGTGTAAGCACCAATAGCCCCGGGCGTCCCAAGGACATGGCAAAACGCCAGGCAATCCTCTCGGCAGCAAAAACCCTGTTCTTGAGCAATGGCTACGCCAGCACCAGCATGGATGCCGTGGCCCTTGAGGCCGGCGTGTCGAAACTGACCGTCTACAGCCACTTCACCGACAAAGAAACCTTGTTCACCGCCGCCGTGGTGGCCAAGTGCGAGGAACAGTTGCCGGTGATGTACTTCGAACTGCCCGAAGGCATGCCGGTGGAAACGGTATTGTTGAATATCGCGCGGGGGTTCCATCGGCTGATCAACAGTGAAGAGTCGGTAAACCTGCATCGCCTGATGATGACCACCGGCAATCAGGACGTGAAACTCTCACAGATCTTCTTCGAAGCCGGGCCCATGCGCATGCTCCAGGGCATGGAGCGCCTGCTCGGCAAGATCGACCAGAGCGGCGCGCTGAGCATCGACAGACCGCTTACGGCAGCCGAGCACTTCTTCTGCCTGCTCAAGGGCACCGCGAACTTCTGCCTGCTGTATGGCTGCGGCGGGCAACTGAGTGAGGAAGCCGCCGAAGCCCATGTGCAGGAGGTGGTGGGGTTGTTTATGCGGGCCTATAGGAGAGATGCGGCTGCAAGTGGTTAGCTGCAAGCAGCAAGTGAAAAGCGCTTTTGCTTGCAGCTTGTGGCTTAAGACTTGAGCGCTTTCTTGGGATAAATGTCATACCGGCTGGACTTGCCATCCAGCGCATGGCTCGGCTTGGGCCCCTCGATGCAGGGCGCCTTGCGCGGGCGCTTGACCACCACACGGTGGCTGGCCAGGGCCAGGGCGGCGGCCAGCAACGCCGGTGCGTCCGGATCATCCCCCACCAGCGGCCGGAACAGGCGCATTTCTTTCTTCACCAGGGCGGTTTTCTCACGGTGAGGGAACATCGGATCGAGGTAGATCACCTGGGGCGGCTCCCCTTGCCAATGGAGCATCACGTCAATGGAGTTGCCCTTGAGCAGCTTCATGCGCGCCACGATGGGCGCCACGTCGAAATCCTCCGCGCCGCGTGCCAGGCCATCTTCGAGCAGGGCGCCAATCAGCGGTTGGCGCTCGATCAGGCTCATCTCGCAGCCCAGGCTGGCCAGCACGAACGCGTCCTTGCCCAGACCCGCCGTGGCGTCCAGCACACGGGGACGCACGCCTTGGGCAATGCCCACGGCCTTGGCGATCATCTGTCCGCTGCCGCCGCCATACAGCCGACGGTGAGCCGCGCCGCCTTCGACGAAGTCCACCCGCACCGGCCCCGGCGCGTCGGGACCAAGCTGTTGCAGTTGCAGGCCATGCTCACCTACCTGCAGGGAAAAATCCGCCTCCGCAAGCTGTAAAGGCAAGCCGAGCTGTTCAGCCCACTGCTCGGCCCGGGCCTGGAAACCTTCGCCCAAGGCCTCGACCTGGATGCGGCTGGCCGCTGGTTGTTCGCTCATCAATCGCTACGCTCAAAAATATTAAGGATCGGCAAACAACGGCCGATAAAAACAACAGTCAGGTATTTTGCCAGAGCTGAGCGTCGACCGAGAAAAATGTCAGACATTCTCCCCCTAACCATCGGTGTACTGCCGACCCATAACCACTACGGCCTGCGCAATACTCAAGCGCTGGCCGGGGTGAGCCATGTGTGGCAGGACTTCTTCGCCCGGGCGCTGGCCGAGCAGCTCGGTGAAACGCCGGACGCGCTCGCCGCCAAGGCGCCGGCACCGGCGGACCCGGCGGTAGAGCCCAGCGCCGGTGCCGACCTGTTGTCGCAGATCCTCACCCAGCGTGAGTGCGACGTCAAAGACACCGAGATTGCGCCACCTGAGCCACTGTTCCTGCCCATCGCCGAATTCGAAACCGCATTGCTGCCACCGGCCGCCGAGCCGTTCCCACAGGATGAAATCGTCGCACAGCAGCGCCAGCAGAATTTCGAAAGCGCTTGGGTTCGCCCCATCGTCCTGACGGCCGGCCAGCCACTGCCTGAGCCCGGCCCGGCGCCGGAACCACGCCCTCTGCACTTGCCGATTGCCGAGTTCGAACTGGACCTGTTGCCACCACCGGCCACGCCTTACCCGACCGAAGAATTGCTGGCGCAACAGAAGGCGCTGGACTTCGACTACCACTGGGCACGCCCGCTGATCACCCACAACCTGCGCCTGGCGGCCTAGCGACAGACCCACCAACGCCCCATGTCCAGATGGAAATGGTTGCGGTGCGCGGCGTTGTAGTCCGGGCTCAACACCACATTGAAGTCATCACAGGCGCCATCGCGCACCTGGCGCAGGAACCGCGCGCTGTCGCCCTCCCCGGACCAATCCTTGAGCACGCTGATACTGCGCCCATCCGCCAGGCGAAACCCGGCGATATCCAAGGCATTGGCCGACGCATGCTGGCTGAGCCGCCCTTCGGCACGGTTATACATGTTGCGACAGGCAAAGCTGCCCAGGTGATCGACCCGCGTCACCGCCTGGCCGAACACCGCCTGGGCCGCCGGCTGCAGGCTGTGACGCTCGAACAGGGCGAACGCCACGGCCAACGGGCAACTGGCGAGAAAGCTGCTGCTCAATGCCACGTCTGCCCCCTGCACGCGC
This sequence comes from Pseudomonas sp. NFX5, assembly GCF_049132125.1. Classification (NCBI taxonomy): domain Bacteria; kingdom Pseudomonadati; phylum Pseudomonadota; class Gammaproteobacteria; order Pseudomonadales; family Pseudomonadaceae; genus Pseudomonas; species Pseudomonas sp. NFX5. Next base: position 148,873 of record NZ_JAFMZG010000030.1, on the reverse strand, counting down.
AAGGTATTGCGCAGCGGACAGGCAGCGTCGGCGGGCGTGTCAGCCTGATGGCTGACACGCAAACCAGAGGTTTTCAGCACTTGGTCGCACAGCACAGGGTCATCCTGCAGGCGCCCCAGCTTGTAGCGAGTCAACAGGTTAGGGCTGGACCTCACGTCCAGCGGCGACCAGGGGTTCCATTCTGCCGGCAACGGCAGCCAGCCACGCCATACACCCACGGCAAATGCGCCGCCGAGCACCAGCAGAGCACCCAGCAGTTTGAAAAAACGCACGGCTCAGTCCTTGAAGAACTGATTGGCCTGGCTGAAGGGCATCGAGCGCTCGGTAAAGCTGAAGGTGCCCAGCTCATAGACTTCCTGGGCCGCTCGGTAGAACTCACCATAGGCCGCCAGTGCCATGGCCGAGCCCACGCTGATGCGCTTTACCCCCATCGCACTCAATTGCGCCACGCTGAGTTTCAGGCCGCCGGACATCAACACGTTCACCGGCTTTGGCGCCACGGCCTTGACCACCGCCAGCACGTCCTCGGCACTGCGCAGGCCCGGCGCATAAAGCACGTCGGCGCCGGCTTCGGCGTAGGCCTGCAAGCGGCGAATAGTGTCGGGCAGATCCAGGCGACCATGCAGGAGGTTTTCCGCGCGGGCCGTCAGTGTGAAGGGGAATGGCAAGCTGCGGGCAGCGGCGACGGCGGCTTCCACGCGTTCTACGGAAAGGTCGAAGGGATAGATCGGGTCGACGGCAACGCCGGTGGCATCTTCGATAGAGCCCCCCACGATACCGCTGGCCGCCGCCCGCAGGATGGTCTCGGCACAGCCATCAGGGGTATCGCTGAAGCCGTTTTCCAGGTCGGCCGCCACCGGCAGCGCGGTGGCCTTGGCAATCATGCTGGCATTGCCCAAGGTGTCTTCCAGGGACAACGCCCCTTCCGCGTCCGGGCGTCCCAGGCTGAACGCATAACCCGCACTGGTCGTGGCCAGGGCTTCAAAGCCAAGGCTGGCGAGCATCACCGCAGAGCCGGCGTCCCACGGGTTAGGCATCACGAAGGCACGGTCGCGCTCATGCAGGGCCTTGAAGGTTTCGGCGCGAAGGGTTTGGGCATCCATGACTGACTCCTGGCGGGAAAAGGAGCCCTAGAGTAACCCCAGTTGCTCGGCTTCGGGTTCCCGATGCAAGGTCGGCAGCGCCGGCAGGCCGGGCAGGCGCGCCATCAGCTGCGCGTGAAAACGCAGGGCCAGTTGCGCGGCAAGGCGATTATCCGAGGTGTGCAGGAACACGTAGGGTGTGCGGCCTTCTTCGATCCAACCCGCGACTTTTTCCACCCACGGCACCAGGAACGGGTCATTGGCCTCAAGCTCCGGATGGCCGATAAAACGCACTTGGGGAAACCGGGTCAGCGCGGCCGGACGGGGCGGCACCTTGGGCTTTTTCGATTGTGCGTGCAGTACCGCCGCCGAAGTCGACGTGCAACTGAACAACGCACGCGGGTCGAGGCAGATGCGCTCGACACCGCGATCACGCAACAAACGGTTGAGCATGCGCTCGGCATCGCCCTTGGCGAAGAACTCAGGGTGGCGTACTTCCACCGCCATCGGGCGTTCCAGGCCATCGATAAAACCGGCCAGTTCAGCCAGGCGTTGCGGCGAAAAACTCGCCGACAGTTGCAGCCACAGCGGCGAAACACGTTCACCGAGCGGGCTCATCAAACCGACAAAACTTTCCGCCGCCGGCAATTGCTCGCGCAAGTCGCCACCGTGACTGATGTCACCGGGGAATTTGGCAGTGAAGCGAAAATCGTCGGGCATGATGTCGGCCCAGCGCTGCACGGTAGCGGCCGAGGGGCGAGCGTAGAACGTGGTATTGCCTTCAACGGCGTTGAAGACCTGGGAATAAAGGGCAAGGTAATCGCCGGAGCGGGCGTCGGCTGGGTACAGGTACTCGCGCCAGGCGTTTTCACTCCAGGACGGGCAGCCGAGGTAGTAAGGCAGGCGCATCAGATGTGGATGTCGAGACCCAGCACTTCCATATCCCATTCGACAAATCCGGCGGTGGTCAGGTAGCTGGCCAGGGCGGTGGCAACGCTTTTGCTCATGGAGCGCGGGAAGACCATGTCTTGCTGACGGGCGGGAACGCCACTGATGCGGGCTTGTGAACTGGCCTGCGCATCGGATTGGACCTCAATGAAGTCCGGCGAATCCTCGACGGAGTCGTCCACCGTGGCGTTTGCCCTACGCGGCTTGCGCTTGATCGGGTACGACTGTGAGGAAAATCCATCTATACGCATAGGCGCGAACTCGCTATCAGTAATGGCATTTTGGCAGCACTGTCCGTCGCGCGCAAATGCTCTGGTGATAACTAGAACACATAATTTGAAAAAGGTTTAAAAACCCGGGCAAATTCTGACGATTGGCGACTTTTGCCTCAAATTGCCATCATTTTTGGCGTCAAATAATCCCTCTTTCCGCCTTGGTCTGCGCGACCTTATCGCGCAGGTAAACCGGTGCGGCCTGATCCGCAGGAATCGCCTCGCCACGTTCGAACGCGAAGCGCGCCAGGGTCAGCAGATCTTCGGCGTGAGGCAACAGGGTGGCGTCCTGGCCAGCGGGTTGAACACCGATGCGCTCGCCATACCCCCAGCCGGTACCGGCGCCGAACCAGTCACCGCTGGCATCGTCGGGCAATACCGCCGATTCCGGTGGCTGTACCGCTTCCACGCCGACAAGGCGCATTTCGCCAGCCGTTTCGCGGTAGCAAGCCCAATACACTTCGTCCATACGCGCATCGATCGCGGCCGCCACCTGCCGCGCGCCCTGTTCGCGCAAGGCACGCTGGGCCAGTACGGCAAGGTTGGAGACCGGCAGCACCGGGCATTCCAACGCAAAGGCCAGGCCCTGGACCACGCCAATGGCGATACGCACCCCGGTGAACGCCCCCGGGCCACGGCCGAAGGCGATGGCATCCACGGCCGACAGGGTGGTGCCCGCGTCTTCAAGCAGCTGCTTGATCATCGGCAACAGCTTCTGCGCGTGCAGGCGCGGGATCACCTCGTAGTGGCTTGTGACCTTGCCATCGTGCAGCAAGGCAACGGAGCAAGCTTCAGTCGCGGTGTCCAGGGCCAGCAGGGTGCTCATCGGTGTGGGTGTCCAAGTCGAAAAAAAGTGCGCCAGTATAAACAACAACGGCCCGCAAGCGGGCCGTTGTCTATCAAGCCGATAAAGGATCAGCTCAGTGCTTGCAGGACCTTGGCGGTGATGGCTTCCACCGAGCCGACGCCAGGGATATGGCTGTACTTCGGCTTGCCCTGGGCTGCGGACAGCTTCTGGTAGAAATCCACCAGCGGCTTGGTCTGGGAATGGTAGACCGACAGGCGATGACGCACGGTTTCTTCGGTGTCGTCCTTACGCTGCACCAGGTCTTCACCGGTGACATCGTCCTTGCCTTCAACTTTAGGCGGGTTGTAGACGGTGTGGTACACGCGGCCCGAGGCTTCGTGGACGCGACGACCGGCGATACGCTGGACGATTTCTTCATCTTCAACCGCGATTTCCACCACCGCGTCCAGCTCGACGCCGGCTTTCACCAGGGCTTCGGCCTGGGGAATGGTGCGTGGGAAACCGTCGAACAGGAAGCCGTTCTTGCAGTCTTCCTGGCTGATGCGTTCCTTGACCAGGTTGATGATCAGGTCATCGGAGACCAGGCCGCCGCTGTCCATCACGCTCTTGGCGATCAGGCCCAGCTCGGTGCCGGCCTTGACGGCAGCGCGCAGCATGTCGCCGGTGGAGATTTGTGGAATGCCGAATTTTTCAGTGATGAACTTTGCCTGAGTACCTTTACCGGCCCCGGGAGCTCCCAGCAGAATGACGCGCATCGATGTGCTCCTCAATTTTTTATAGAGATGACGCTCGGATTCGCCGCGTGGGGCCAATCTCGTAAAAATAATATAGGGCTCATGAAACTATGGGCCCAGGCCGCCCAAACGGCCAAAGGCTGATCAAGATACACAGCGGGCCCTAACCACACAAGCCGCCAAAAGTCGCAGGAACCCGCGCCACGCGTACGTCATAGGTAGGGTGTGCCTGAGTGCAACCCGCGCTGTAAACGCCGACCACCCCTTTCGGGGCGGCCGTCGTGGTTTCTGCGCAAGCCTTTGAGAACACGCAAAAAACCTCAGCCGGTGTTGCGCAGGCCGGCGGCAATACCGGCCACGGACACCAGCAGCGCCTGTTCCAGAGGGCTGTCCTGCGCGGCTTCCTGGCGACGCGAGCGCGCCAGCAACTCGGCCTGCAACAGGTGCAAGGGATCGAGGTAGGTGTTGCGCAGGCGGATAAACTCCAGGGTGTCAGGGCTATGGGCCAGCAGTTGCGACTGGCCGGTCAGGCCAAGCACCACGTCGCAGGCCTGCGACAATAGGTCGCGTAAGTGCGCCCCCAATGGCAACAGGTCCGGCTGCACCAGGCGCTCGTCATACAGGCGCGCAATATCGGCATCGGCCTTGGCCAGGACCATTTCCAGCATATCGATGCGGGTGCGGAAGAACGGCCACTGTTCGCGCATCTGTCCCAGCAGTTCACCTTCGCCGCGCTCCAGGGCCTTGCTCAACGCGGCCTCCCAACCCAGCCAGGCCGGCAGCATCAGGCGAGTCTGGGTCCAACCGAAGATCCACGGAATGGCGCGCAGGCTTTCTATACCACCGGCGCGACGCTTGGCCGGGCGACTGCCCAGAGGTAGCCGGCCCAGCTCCTGCTCCGGGGTGGACTGACGAAAATACTCGACGAATTGCGGATTTTCCCGCACCACCGCGCGATAAGCGCTGACGCCGTCGGCCGCCAATTCATCCATCAAATGGCGCCACGCCGGCTCCGGTGGCGGCGGTGGCAGCAATGTCGCTTCCAACACGGCGGCCAGATAGAGATTGAGGTTCTGTTCAGCAATGTCCGGCAAGCCGAATTTGAAGCGAATCATCTCGCCTTGTTCGGTGGTACGGAAACGCCCCGCCACCGAACCCGGCGGTTGCGACAGGATCGCCGCGTGGGCCGGGCCGCCGCCACGTCCGACGGTGCCGCCGCGACCGTGGAACAGCAGCAATTCCACCTGTTGCTCCCGGCAGATATCCACCAGCCGCTCCTGGGCCCGGTACTGCGCCCAGGCGGCGGCGGTGGTGCCGGCGTCCTTGGCCGAGTCGGAGTAGCCGATCATCACTTCCTGCGGGCCCTGCAAGCGCGCCCGGTAGCCTGGCAGCAGCAACAGTTGTTCGATCACGGGACCGGCGTTATCCAGGTCGGCCAGGGTTTCGAACAGGGGCACCACGCGCATCGGCCTTTGAACGCCCGACTCTTTAAGCAGCAGTTGCACCGCCAATACGTCCGACGCTGCACCGGCCATGGAGATGACATACGAGCCTAACGATGCGGCAGGCGCGGCGGCCACTTCCTTGCAGGTATTGAGCACTTCGGCCGTATCGGCCGATGGCTTGAAATAGCCCGGCAACAGCGGTCGACGGTTGGCCAGCTCCTTCATCAGGAAGCTGATGCGCATGTCTTCGTTCCAGTCCTCGTAACGGCCCAGGCCCAGGTAATCGGTGATTTCGGTCATCGCCGCCGAATGACGACTGGAATCCTGGCGCACATCCAGGCGCACCAGGAACAGGCCAAAGGTGACGGCCCGACGCAGGCAATCGAGCAACGGGCCGTCGGCGATCACGCCCATGCCGCACGCGTGCAGCGACTGGTAGCACAGCTCCAGTGGCTCGAGCAGGTCGCGGTTGTTCTGCAACACCTCGGCAGGCGCCGGCGTGCTGCTGCTCAACGCGGTATGGGCCCATTGGCGCGTGGCGCGCAGGCGTTCGCGCAGTTGCTTGAGCAGGGCACGATAGGGTTCGACGCTGTCGCCGACCTTGGCCTGCAACGCTGGGCTGGCCTGTTGCATCGACAGTTCGGAGGCCAGGTGGTCGATATCGCGCAGGTACAGGTCGGCCGCCATCCAGCGCGCCAGCAGCAACACCTCGCGGGTGACCGGCGCGGTGACATTCGGGTTGCCGTCACGGTCGCCGCCCATCCACGACGCAAAGCGGATCGGCGCGGCTTCCAGCGGCAAACGCAGGCCCGTCGCCGCGTGTAACGCCTGGTCGGCCTTGCGCAGGTAATTGGGGATGGCGTGCCACAACGAATGCTCGATCACCGCGAAGCCCCACTTGGCTTCATCCACGGGGGTGGGCCGGGTGCGGCGGATCTCTTCGGTGTGCCAGGCTTCGGCGATCAAGCGCTGCAGGCGCTGGCGGATCTGCTCGCGCTCAGCAGTGGTAAGGTCGCGGTGATCCTGCAGCGCCAGTTGCGCGGCGATGGCGTCGTATTTCTGGATCAGGGTGCGACGCGCCACTTCGGTGGGGTGGGCGGTGAGGACCAGTTCGATGTCCAGGCGTCCCAACTGGCGGGCCAGGGACTCATTGCTGTGGCCCTCGCCCTGCAGGCGCGCCAGCAACTCCGGCAATACGCGGGACTCGAACGGTGCCGGTTGCGACTCATCGCGCCGGTGAATCAACTGGTACTGCTCGGCGATATTGGCCAGGTTGAGGAACTGGTTGAAGGCCCGCGCCACCGGCAGCAGTTCGTCTTCCTGCAACTGATTGAGGCTGGCGCTCAGTTCATCACCCGCGGCTTTGTCCGGGGCGGCTCCGCGGCGGTCGGCCTTGGCGCCTTTGCGGATCTGTTCGATCTTGGCGAGAAAATCATCGCCGTACTGCTCTCGAATGGTGTTGCCCAACAGCTCACCCAGCAGGTGAACATCCTCACGCAAGCGTGCATCGATATCACTCATCAGCCAATCTCCAGCCAGAAATCCGGGACGCGCAGGTCTGTCAGAGTGCCGCCGGCATCGTTTTATGACAAGACTTTAAACCTTGTGACTTGCAGCTAGTCTCAAGTGTGAGCCGCCGCGTTTATCCACGCGCACGGCTGGTCACTCATCACCGCCCGCCACCGCAGGCTTTATTGAGGTTGCCATGAAAATTCGAGAACTGGCCCAGCATTGGGAAGAGAACGCCAAGGGTCGCCTGACCAAGACCGAGTACGCCATCCATCTGGATGTGGAGGCCGCTGCACGGCTGGCAGCCATCGCCGAGATGTACCCCAAGCGCCACACCGAAGAACTGCTCGGCGAGCTGATCGGCGCCGCCCTTGAGGAGCTGGAAGCCAGCTTTCCCTACATCAAGGGGCAACAGGTCATCGCCACCGATGAAGAGGGCGACCCGCTCTATGAGGACGTCGGGCCTACGCCGCGGTTCCTGACCTTGTCCCGTCGCTATCTGCATGATTTGTCTGCCAGTGCCGACGACCAAAAGCACTGACGGACTCGATTGACACCCATCTGAACCCCGTATTCCGGGCCTCTGTCGAGGCTCGGAGTACCCCTGCACGTGGCAAAAGTTCCAATTTTTTACCCTGACCAATCAGTCAGATATTTTTTTAGGCAAATCGCCATCTCTTCTGAACTTTTGAAAAAAGCCTCCGGTCACAGCCAGTAAGCCATCACTTGGAACGGCCGTTTGAAAGGGCCTGTCGCGCTTTACCGCCGCGCCCCAAGCCGTTCACCGACTGCGATGGATTTTGATGTTTTTAGGAGCTATCCAATGGAGTTGAAGACGATGAAGACCAGCACTGCCAAATCCACGTTTAACCACCTGCGCGGGCTTAAATTGGCCGCGCTGGCAATCGGCACCAGCTTCGTTTTGGCTGGCTGCGCCGGCAACCCGCCAACCGAGCAGTACGCGGTGACTCAGTCCGCGGTCAACAGCGCAGTGAGCGCCGGCGGCACCGAGTACGCAGCAGTTGAAATGAAATCGGCCCAGGACAAGCTCAAGCAAGCCGAAATCGCCATGCACGACAAGAACTATGACGAGGCGCGTCGCCTGGCCGAACAGGCTGAATGGGATGCTCGCGTTGCAGAGCGCAAGTCCCAGGCCGCCAAGGCCGAACAGGCTGTGAAGGATTCCCAGAAAGCTGTTCAGGAGCTGCGTCAGGAAGGTATGCGCCCGGCTGCTATCCAGCAGAAATAAAGCGCCGCGCCTGATTGCACTGCACCCGATATCGAATTGAAAGGACGACACGACTATGCGTAAACAATTGATGATCCCTGCCCTGCTGGCGATGAGCGTTGCCCTGGCGGCCTGCTCTACCCCGCCCAACGCGAACCTGGAAAACGCACGGACCAACTTCTCGTCCCTGCAAACCAACCCGCAAGCCACCAAGCTTGCCGCGCTGGAAACCAAGGACGCCAGCGATTGGCTGGACAAGGCTGACAAGGCCTACCGCGACAAGGAAGACCAGAAGAAGGTCGATCAACTGGCCTACCTGACCAACCAGCGCGTTGAAGTGGCCAAAGACACCATCGTGCTGCGCGAATCCGAAGCCAAGCTGAAAAACGCCGGCGACGAACGCGCCCGTGCCCTGCTCGAGGCCCGTGATGCGCAGATCAAGCAGCTGCAGGACAGCTTGAACGCCAAGCAAACCGAGCGCGGTACCCTGGTGACCTTTGGCGACGTGCTGTTTGCCACCAACAAGGCCGACCTGAAGTCCAGCGGCCTGGTCAACATCAATAAGCTGGCGCAGTTCCTTCAGGAAAACCCGGATCGCCAGGTGATCGTTGAAGGTTACACGGACAGCACAGGCAGCGATGCCTACAACCAGAGCCTGTCGGAGCGACGCGCCGCTTCGGTGCAGGTTGCGCTGATCAAGATGGGCGTTGACCCACGTCGCATCGTGACCACCGGCTATGGCAAGGAATACCCGGTTGCCGACAACAGCAGCGTCTCGGGCCGTGCCATGAACCGCCGCGTTGAAGTGACCATCTCCAACGATAACCAGCCGGTCAAGCCACGCTCGTCCGTCGCCAACTGATTGATTGATGCTGGATAAGAAAACCCACCTTATGGTGGGTTTTTTTTGGGCTCGCCGAATTGGACAGGACGGTTTGTGTCCTCCGCTGGCAGCTCAATCTTCGGGGCATGGGCATGTTTCGGCAAATGCTCCATCAGTTGCTTTTTCTGCTCCCGAGCCTGCTGCCGTTCCAGATCCTCATGGCACCTGACCATATCCCGCATGTTACGTAATGCAGGACTTTCAGGAGCTGCAGGATTCGCAGGAGTTGAAAAAATAGATATCGCCACTTTCTCGGCCCTGAACTGTGTAAGTTACACCGCTTTCTGTGGCGTCTTGCGCGATATGGTTCCAAATAAATCCCGCCCCCCTGTGGGCATTGAGCGGGCCGTGGCTAACCTGACCCCGGATACACAAAAACCCGCCTATGGCAGGCGGGTTTTTCAACGGGTGGGCAATCAGGGGTTGATCGAGCCTCCCCCCTGATAGTCGGGTTGCGGAATCTGGCCATTGCCCTTGCCACCATCTTCGCTGCCACTGTTCCCCATTAAAGACTGCTGCAATTTTGCCAACTTTTCCTGCATCCTCTTCAGTTCCTCCTCCAGTTCCTCAAGACTAGCTCCGCCCCCGCTTCCATTCCCGCCCTGAGAGCCTTGTGACTTCATTTGGTCAATTCTGTTTTGTAGGCTATTAATATCCCCCTTGAGATCTTGCTCGGGACTACCGCTCCCGCCGGCGCCATAGCTGCCCGTATTCACTGGAGACTGTGTTCCGCTGATGTTTGCCATAAATGTCGACTCCACAATAACTAACGAAAAGGACCGATCAGTCACACCGATCAGTCCATAGTCTGTGGCGGGCAAATAGAGATGGTTCCGGCCTGGGAAGACTCGGACCTGCACCAAGGGACGAATCCCCAGGCTGAGTGGCGTTTTCCCACGGACTCGACGCGCTGGCTTACTGCTGCAGTTGCGGGGTTTCCTGGCCCATGCAACGCACCGCCTGCTTCTTATTATTGACCAATACACCACTCAAGCCTTTTTGTTCGGTATCGAACATGACCAGCACGCCATCGACGCACTGTGCCACTTGAGCGGCCGGGGTCAGGGAGATCTTGTAGTCCTCGCCCGGCACGGTCTTGAGCATGGTGAAGTCGCTGAGCAGCAACGCATCCTCAGGCTTGGCGAAGTGCAAATAGCCGTAGTACCACAGGCAGCCGACGGTGCCGATGATGGTGCCGATGCCGGTGAGGATCAGCGGGATCATGTTGCGTTCTTCGCTCATTGCGGGCTCTCTGATGGATCAACTTTAGGAATGGGGTAATTCGGAATCTCGCCCAGGCGGCGCAGGCCGTTGAAGTGCTGCGGGTCGTCCAGATAGCGCAGCATCACGGTTTGCCAAGTCTTGTCGGCAAAGGTCTGCACATGGCCGCCGCGGGTCAACTGCAATACCCGTGGCGGTGGCGCGGCCTGATACAGGCGGATACCGTTGGCCACGGGCACGATCGGGTCATCCAGACTGTGGAACAGCAATTTCGGCACGCCGGTCAGTTGCGGCATGGCGTTGATCGCGCTGTCGGCGTCAGGCACCAGCCAAGACAAGGGCACCTGGAAGGGCCATGTTAACCAGGAGGTGCTCAGGGCGAATTGTCCTACGTCACGATAACTGGCCGGCACGCCGTCCAGTACCAAGGCCTTGAGTTGGACTTGACGCTGCGGGTGTTCCGCCAGGTAATGCACCGCCAGCGCACCGCCGAGGCTTTGACCGAGGACGATCAACGGCTGGCCCTGGGTTTCGGGCGCCTGGTCGAGCCAGTTGAACGCCGCGTCCACATCCTGATAAATCGCCGGCAGTGAGGGCTTGCCTGCCGACAGCCCATAACCGCGATAGTCCAGCAGCAGTACCTGGTAGCCCTGCTCCGGCAACCACCAGCTGCCGCCCAGGTGCCAGGCCAGGTTACCGCCGTTGCCGTGCAGGTGCAGCACCGTCCCTTTGACGGGTACTCCGGCCTTGGCCGGCAGCCACCACGCGTGCAGCTTTACGCCGTCGGCGGTGGTGAGGGTGACATCGCGGTATTGCAAGTGCGCTTTTTCGGGCGTGAATGGCAGGCCGGGTTCGGGGTAGAACAGCAGGGAGCTGCAACCGTTCAATGTGAGTAGCAGGCACAGAATGCCGAGGATTCTCATCCGTTGAAGCCTCGTGAATAACAGCGTTTAAAGGATATTGGAGTAATCCGCCTCGATCCGGTCCAGGCTCAAGTGGTTGAGGAAGTTGGAGAAACACATCCACGCCGCCAGTGCATTCATGTCGCGGAACTGTTCAGGCAGGTACTTGGGCGGCACCACCAGGCCTTCGTCCACCAGTTGGCGCAAGGTGCGCATGTCTTCCAGGGTGGTCTTGCCGCAGAACAGCAGCGGCACTTGCTCCAGCTTGCCTTTGCGCACAGCCAGCTGGATGTAGTTGTAGACCATGATAAAGCCCTTGAGGTAGGACAGGTCCTTGGTAAACGGCAAGCCGTTCGGCACCGAGCCACGGAATACCCGGCTGGCGTTGCCATAGCTTTCGGCCATTTCAAAGCCTTGCTCGCGGAAGAACTCGAACACCTGCAGGAAGTCGGCACCCTCTTCCACCATGTGGATCGCCCGGGTGCGGTTGGTCAGCTTGCGCAAGCGGCTCGGGTAGGAGGCGAACGTAATGATCTCCATGAGGATCGCCAGGCCTTCCTGGGTCACGGTGGACGACGGCGGGCCCTTGGACAGGAAGGTGCAGATCGGCTGGTTCTGGCCGTTGAGCGTGGTACCGACATGCACCAGGCCTTCGTGGACTTCCAGCGCACGCACGTCGCGGTCGTTGAACATCGCGTCGGCGCGGATCTTGATGTAGTCGGCGCCCGCTGCGGCATCGGCAACGATGCCGTCGGACTCGAACACGCGGATGGTCTCTTCGGCTTCGCCAAATACCTTGTTCAGGCGGGTTTGCAGCAGGGCCACGGCGTCCTTGGCGGTCAGGGTCTTGGCTTCGTCCTTGAGGTCGCCACGGCCGTCGATATTGTTCAGGTAGTCGGAGAGCATCAGGCCCAGGTCAGCCAGGGTCGGGTCGCCGGCGTGGAAGGCGTCGGAAGCGGCGCCGTACAGCTCCTGGGAAATCAGGCCGAAGTCCTCGGTGCCGCGGGCTTCGAGCATGCGCACCACCATGCGGTATTCGCGGCACATGCGGCGCATGATCTGCCCCACCGGGCTGAACTGGCCGAGGCGGCGAGTGATGTCGCGTTCGATGTTCTGGAATTCCAGCTTTACCGCACTGGAGTCGAACGATAGCGGTCGGTTCAGGTAGTAGTCGCGATCCACGGCGGGCATGGCCTTGCCCTTGGCCTTGAGAAATCCCTGGCGAATGTTGTCGTCCCACTTCACAGCGTCGAGGACGCGAATCGGTGTTTGCGCCAGCACAATGCGATCGGACAAGCTGCGTATCGTCTGCTGGTAATCGTCCACCCGGTGCTTCCTCTCTAAACGTTATTTGCCCGCACGCTGGTAGCGCACGGCTTCAACGAACACATCGGCATTGGCCGGGTCATCCAGGTAGGCAAACACCTGGCTCATGGAACTGTCGACCCGTACGCCGGCGCCTTCGACGGTCTCCACGCTGCTGCCCTGCAGCACCTGTTGCCCGATGGCCTGATGAATCTGTTCGAGGTCGAGGTTATAGACCACCAATTCGTGCTTATCGTCGAACTCGAACCCCGCCAGGAAGTAATGCCCTCCGAACCGGGCCGGCAACGGTGCCGACAGGTACCAGCGGTTGCCATGACGCGAAACGGTAAACAGGTACTCATCACGCTGGGCCGGCGTGGCTTTAGGGTAGCTCACTGCCTTGTAGCGGTGCTCACCGGCACGGCTGATGCGCAGATTGAGCGGTTCGCCCCAGGCATTCCTGCTGGTCCAATGGCCCAGCAACTCATCCGGCGCCGCCTCATGGGCGGGCAACGGGTCCTTGAACGTGACCAGGCAACCGCTGAGCAACAGGAACGACAAGGCGATTACCGCCACACGCCAGGTTTTCATTGGACTCCCCCGGTGTCAGACCGAGGCCAACACCAAATGCATGTAACGCTTGAGGATCTCAAGCATCTCTTCACCGGTCAGAGGCTCTGCGCCGCCCAGCAGGCCCTGATATTCCATCCGACTGATAATCGCCGTCAACACCTTGGCGTCCTGTTGCGGCTCGCGGGAGCCCAATACCTGGAAAAACTGTCCCGTGCCCTGCAACAGGATCTGCTGGTGGGACCGCACCAGCTCGGCCAGGCGCGGGTTGAGCAAGGCTTCCTGGCGAAAGGCCTGTTCGGCCATCAAATGTTCGCGGCGGTTGGTCAGTTGGCGCAGCACATAGTCGGCGGTCAGCCGCGCAATGTCATCGGCCAGTTGCGAGCGCGATTCCGGGCTGCCATCGCCATAGGCAACCATCTCACGCAGCAGGCCTTCGTTACGCACCCATAGCTTGCCCATGAAGGCGGCGCTGCGTTCAACATACTGGGCGAAGGTATCGGTGAGCAGGTCATCGATGTCCTTGAAGTAATAGGTAGTGGCTGACAACGGCACACCGGCCTCGGCCGCCACGGCCCGATGGCGCACGGCGCGCACGCCATCGCGCACCACAATGCGCATGGCTGCATCGAGAATGTCTTGCCTGCGTTGCTCGCTGCCCCGACGGCTGGCCTTACGGCCCTGGTACTGGACGCTTTCAGCCACGGCAGCGGCAATGCCGGCGGCACCTTCTTGAGCGGTTACGCGGTTCACGACACACATCCTTGAATAGATCAAAACCTGGCGCTGTTTGCTTGACGCTTAAAAACGCCACATAAAAAAGCCGCCTTATAAAAGGCGGCTTCGGATTTCGCTACATTTACGCTTGTGGCCGCATGTGCGGGAACAAGATCACATCGCGGATCGACGGCGAGTTGGTCAACAACATCACCAGGCGGTCGATGCCGATACCTTCACCGGCCGTTGGCGGCATGCCGTATTCCAGGGCACGTACGAAGTCGGCGTCGTAATGCATGGCTTCGTCATCGCCGGCGTCCTTGTCGGCCACCTGGGCCATGAAGCGCTCGGCCTGGTCTTCGGCATCGTTAAGCTCGGAGTAGGCGTTGGCGATTTCGCGGCCGCCGATGAACAGCTCGAAACGGTCGGTGACGTTCGGGTTGTCGTCGTTGCGACGGGCCAGCGGCGACACTTCGAACGGGTACTGGGTAATGAAGTGCGGCTGTTCCAGCTTGTGCTCCACCAGCTCTTCGAAAATCATCACCTGCAGTTTGCCCAGGCCTTCGAAGCCGAGCACCTTGGCACCGGCTTTCTTGGCGATGGCGCGGGCCTTGTCGATGTCGTTGAGGTCGTCGGCGGTCAGCTCAGGGTTGTACTTGAGGATCGAGTCGAACACCGACAGACGCACGAACGGCTCGCCGAAGTGGAACACCTTGTCGCCGTACGGCACGTCGGTGCTGCCCAGGACCAGTTGCGCCAGCTCGCGGAACAGTTCTTCGGTGAGGTCCATGTTGTCTTCGTAGTCGGCGTACGCCTGGTAGAACTCCAACATGGTGAATTCCGGGTTGTGCCGGGTCGAGACGCCTTCGTTACGGAAGTTGCGGTTGATCTCGAACACTTTCTCGAAGCCACCGACCACAAGACGCTTGAGGTACAACTCAGGCGCGATACGCAGGAACATTTCCATGTCCAGTGCGTTGTGGTGGGTTTCGAACGGCTTGGCTGCGGCGCCCCCCGGGATGGTCTGCAGCATCGGGGTTTCCACTTCCAGGAAGTCACGCTGCATCAGGAAGCTACGGATGTGCGCGATGACCTGCGAACGCACGCGGAAGGTCTGGCGCACGTCTTCGTTGACGATCAGGTCAACGTAGCGCTGGCGGTAACGTTGCTCGGTGTCGGTCAGGCCGTGGTGCTTGTCCGGCAACGGGCGCAGGGACTTGGTCAGCAGGCGCACGCTGGTCATTTCCACGTACAGGTCACCCTTGCCGGAACGGGCCAGGGTGCCTTCGGCGGCGATGATGTCGCCCATGTCCCAGGTTTTCACCGAGGCCAGGGTTTCTTCGGACAGGGTCTTGCGGTTGACGTAGACCTGGATACGCCCGGTCATGTCCTGGATCACCATGAACGAGCCACGGTTGAGCATGATGCGACCTGCCACCTTGACCGGGATCGCCGCTTCAGCCAGCTCTTCCTTGGTCTTGTCCGCGTACTGCTTCTGCAAGGCATCGCAGTAGTTGTCGCGACGGAAGTCGTTGGGGAAGGCATTGCCCTTGGCGCGCTCGGCAGCCAGCTTTTCCTTGCGCAGGGCGATCAGGGAGTTTTCTTCCTGTTGCAGGGCTTGCGGGTCGAGTTGTTGGTCGCTCATGTCTTTAAATTTTCCATCAGGTTCGTGGTCCCCGGCCTGCGGCCGGGGATCGCCGGCAAGGACTGGGCGTCCCTCCGGTTCCTACAAGGGGTTACAGGCCAGATTTCAGGCTGGCTTCCAGGTATTCGTCGATGTCACCGTCGAGCACCTTGTCGCAGTCGCTGCGTTCGATGTTAGTGCGCAGATCCTTGATCCGCGAGGCATCGAGCACATAAGAGCGGATCTGGTGACCCCAACCGATATCCGACTTGGTGTCTTCCAGGGCCTGGGAAGCGGCGTTGCGCTTCTGCATTTCCTGCTCGTACAACTTGGCCCGCAGCATTTTCATGGCGGTGTCCTTGTTCGCGTGCTGGGAACGTTCGTTCTGGCAGCTCACCACGGTGTTGGTCGGTACGTGGGTAATACGTACGGCCGAGTCGGTGGTGTTTACGTGCTGGCCACCGGCACCGGAGGAGCGGTAGGTGTCGATACGCAGGTCGGCCGGGTTGATCTCGATTTCCACCTTGTCATCGATCTCGGGCGAGACGAACACCGCAGAGAACGAGGTGTGGCGACGGTTGCCGGAGTCGAACGGGCTCTTGCGCACCAGGCGGTGCACGCCGATCTCGGTACGCAGCCAGCCAAAGGCGTATTCACCCCTGATGTGCACGGTCGCGCCCTTGATGCCGGCGACTTCACCGGCCGACAGCTCCATGATGGTGGCGTCGAAACCGCGCTTGTCGGCCCAGCGCAGGTACATGCGCAGCAGGATGTTGGCCCAGTCCTGGGCTTCGGTGCCGCCGGAACCGGCCTGGATGTCCAGGTAGGCGTTGTTCGGGTCCATTTCGTGGCTGAACATGCGACGGAATTCAAGCTTGGCGAGGTTTTCCTCGAGACGGGCCAACTCGGCGACGACATCGCCCACTGCGCCTTCGTCGTTTTCTTCGACGGCCATGTCCAGCAGGTCGCGGCAATCGGCCAGGCCGGTGTTCAGTTCATCGAGGGTGTCGACGATCTGCGCCAGCGCAGCGCGCTCGCGCCCCAGTTCCTGGGCGTATTCAGGTTTGTTCCAGACACTCGGATCTTCAAGCTCGCGATTGACTTCGGTCAGACGCTCATGCTTTTGATCGTAGTCAAAGATACCCCCGAATAGTTTCGGAGCGCTCGGACAGGTCCTTGATGGTGTTAAGGATCGGGTTGATTTCCATGGCGGGCAGCACTCGTTGGCGAACTTTTGAAAGCCGGCGAGTATAACGGCAAACGGGGACTAACGGCAGCCCGCTTGGCGAAAAGGCAGACTACGCAGGGTTAAATGTGGGAGGGGGCAAGCCCCTTCCCACCTTTTGATCTGCTGCGGCCTCGAGTCACTCGATACCGACCTGATTGCGCCCGTTGTGCTTGGCCGTATACAAGCCCTTGTCCGCCGCCATGATCAACCGGCGGCAATCGGTACCCTGCACCGGCGTCATGGTCGACAGGCCGATGCTGATGGTCAGGCTCGAGCCTTCCGCCGGCGCGATGTGCGGGATCTTCAGCGCGGCGACGGCCATGCGCAGCTTTTCCGCCACCAGGCGTGCCCCACCCGGCGAGGTGTTCGGCAATACCAGGGCAAACTCTTCGCCACCGTAGCGCGCCGGCAGGTCCGAAGGGCGGCTGCTGGCTTCGCGGATGGTGTTGGCCACTTTGCGCAGGGCTTCGTCACCCTCGACGTGGCCGAAGCTGTCGTTGTAGGTCTTGAAGAAATCCACGTCGATCATCAGCAATGACAGCTGGGTCTGGTCACGCATGGCGCGGCGCCATTCCAGCTCCAGGTATTCGTCGAAGTGGCGGCGGTTGGACAGCCCGGTCAGGCCATCGGAGTTCATCAGCCGTTGCAGCACCAGATTGGTGTCCAGCAGCTGTTGCTGGCTGACCCGCAGCGCACGGTAGGCGGCATCGCGCTGCAACAGGGTCATGTAGGAGCGCGAGTGATAGCGGATGCGCGCCACCAGTTCGATGTTGTCCGGCAGCTTGACCAGGTAGTCGTTGGCCCCCGCCGAGAACGCCGCGCTCTTGATCAGCGGGTCTTCCTTGGTGGAAAGCACGATGATCGGGATGTTCTGCGTGGCCGGGTGGTTGCGGTATTCGCGCACCAGGGTCAGGCCGTCGAGGCCGGGCATCACCAGGTCCTGCAGGATCACCGTGGGCTTGATGCGGATGGCCTGGGCAATCGCCTGGTGCGGGTCGGCACAGAAGTGGAAGTCGATGTTTTCTTCATGGGCCAGGCCACGCCGTACGGCTTCGCCGATCATGGCCTGGTCGTCGACCAGCAACACCATGGCGGCGTTTTCGTCGGTCTTGATGTCGTCGATCTGTAAATCATTCATGTGCAGTCACCTGAATTACTACCTGCAAGCCAGCCGCGGGAGGTGTGGATCATTTTGCAAATACCTCCAGCAATCGGGGCGCAATTCTATCCAGTGGGCGAATTTCAACAGCAGCATCAATCGCCGCCGCCGCTTTGGGCATGCCATACACCGCCGAGCTTTGCTGATCCTGGGCGATGGTCAAATAACCTTGTTCACGCATTAGCTTGAGCCCCTGGGCCCCATCACGGCCCATACCGGTCAGCAGTACGCCGACGGCATCGCCATTCCAGTGGCTGGCCACGCTTTCGAAAAACACATCGATGGAAGGCCGGTAAATCTCGTTCACCGGCTCTGCGGTATAGGCTAGCGTGCCATTCTTCAATAAACGAATGTGGTGATTGGTGCCGGCCAGCAGCACCACCCCGCTTTGCGGCGGTTCGCCTTCGCGGGCCAGGCGTACCGGCAGGCCGGAAGCACTGCTCAGCCACTCGGCCATGCCGGCGGCGAAGACCTGGTCCACATGCTGCACCAGCACAATGGCGGCGGCAAAGTCCCGGGGCAACCCCTTGAGCAGGATTTCCAGGGCAGCCGGGCCACCCGCCGAAGAACCGATCGCCACCAGGCTCTGGCGTTTGCCGGTGCTGCGCTCCGGCGTGGTTTCGGCGCGCACACGGCTGCCGCGCTGGCCGATCAGCCAGCCGATGTTGAGGATCTTGCGCAGCAACGGCGCCGCCGCATCCTTGGGGTTGCCCACGCCGAGCGCCGGCGTGTCCACCACATCCAGGGCGCCGTGGCCCATGGCTTCGAACACCCGGCTCACATTGGCCTGGCGGTCGACGGTCACCAGCAGGATCGCGCACGGGGTCTCGGCCATGATCTGCCGCGTGGCCTCCACGCCGTCCATCACCGGCATGATCAGGTCCATCAGGATCAGGTCCGGGGTCAATTCGGCGCAGCGCTGCACCGCCTCCAGGCCATTGCTGGCCACCCACACCACCTGGTGCAGGGGCTCGAAGCTCAAGGCACGGCGCAGGGCCTCCACGGCCAGGGGCATGTCATTGACGATCGCAATCCTCATGAGCGCGCGCCTCCGATCAGCTCCACCACGGCATCCAGCAGCGCGTCATCGTGGAAGCTGGCCTTGGCCAGATAATAATCGGCCCCAGCATCCAGGCCGCGACGGCGGTCTTCCTCACGGTCTTTGTACGACACCACCATCACCGGCAACGATTGCAGGCGACTGTCACGGCGCAGGAGTGTGACCAATTCAATACCGTCCATACGAGGCATATCGATATCAGTGATAAGCAGGTCGAAGTCTTCGGAGCGCAAGGCGTTCCAGCCGTCCATGCCGTCGACCGCGACGGCCACTTCGTACCCGCGATTGAGCAGCAGTTTGCGTTGCAACTCCCGCACAGTGAGCGAGTCGTCCACCACCAGTACCCGCTTGCGCGGTGCCTCGGTGGCCTGCTGGCTGCGCCGGGCGATGCGTTCCAGGCGCCCGGTGTTGAGCAGCTTGTCCACCGAGCGCAGCATATCTTCCACATCGACGATCAATACCACCGAGCCGTCGTCCAGCAAGGCACCGGCGGAAATATCCTGGACCTTGCCCAGGCGATCATCCAGCGGCAGCACCACCAGGGTGCGTTCGCCGATAAAGCGTTCCACCGCAATCCCGTAAACCGCATCGCGCTCGCGGATCACCACCACCTTCAAGGTTTCGTCATTGCTCTGCCCCGATGGGCGCTGCAACAACTGGCTGGCGGCGACCAGGCCCACATGCCGACCTTCGTGCCAGAAATGCTGGCGGCCTTCCAACTGCACAATGTCGTCGGGGGCCAGGTCGCACATGCGCTCGATATGCGCCAGCGGGAACGCATAGGCTTCCTCGCCGACTTCCACCACCAGGCTGCGCACCACCGACAGGGTCAGCGGCACCTCCAGGTGGAAGCGGCTGCCCTGCCCTGCCGTCTGCTCCAGCACCACCGCGCCGCGCAGTTGGCGGACCATATGCTGCACCGCATCCAGTCCGACACCGCGCCCGGACACTTCGGTGACCTTGTCGCGCAGGCTGAACCCCGGCAGGAACAGGAACGTCAGCAGTTCCTCTTCACTCAGGTTCAGGGCCGTCTCCCAGGTTGAAAGATGCCGATCGACGATGGTGCCGCGCAGGCGCTCCAGGTCGACGCCATTGCCGTCGTCACTCAGCTCCAGCACCAGCAGGCCGGCCTGATGGGACGCGCGCAGGCGGATCAGGCCTTCGGCGGGTTTGCCTGCCAGCAGGCGTTGCTCGGGCATTTCGATGCCGTGGTCGACGGCATTGCGCAATAGATGGGTGAGTGGCGCTTCGAGCTTTTCCAGCACGTCGCGATCGACCTGGGTCTTTTCCCCCTCGATCTCCAGGCGCACTTGCTTGCCCAGGCTGCGGCCGAGGTCGCGCACCATGCGCACCTGACCGGCCAGTACATCGGCAAAAGGGCGCATGCGACACGCCAACGCAGTGTCGTAGAGCACCTGGGCACGCTGGCCGGCCTGCCAGCCAAACTCATCCAGTTCGGCAGTCTTTTCCGCCAGCAGCGCCTGGGCTTCGCTCAGCAGGCGGCGGGTATCGGCCAGGGCTTCCTCGGCTTCGAGGCTCAAGCCCAGGGTCTTGAGCTGGCCATCCAGGGTATCCAGGGCGCGTACGCTCTGGCTTTGAATCCGTTTGAGACGCTGCATGCTGGCCAGGTAGGGCTTGAGCCGCTGGGTTTCCACCAGGGACTTGCTCGAGAGGTCCAACAGGCTGTTCAAGCGCTCGGCGGTCACGCGCAATACGCGTTCGCCACCTTCGGTCATGCGTCGGCCCTGACGCGGCGGATCGCTGGCGACGGGCGGTGCGGGCTCAGGCTCCGGCGGCAGCTCTTCGATGAGCGGCGCCGGGGCGGGCTCAGGCACAGCGGGCAGCGGCGCGACGTAGGCACTGGGCTGGGATGGATCCAGCAGGCGCTCCATCAACGCCACATAGGCGTCGATGTCCGCCGTCCCGACATCGTTGCCAGGGGTGGCGATACGCATCAGCAGGTCGGTGCCTTGCAGCAACGCGTCGATATGCTCGGGTTGCAGGTGCAGGCGGCGTTCCTGGGCGCTGACCAGGCAATCCTCCATGACATGGGCCACGCTGACCCCGGCGTCCACCCCGACGATGCGCGCCGCGCCCTTGAGCGAATGCGCGGCACGCATGCAGGCTTCAAGCTGGTCGGCCTGGGTAGGGTTGCGCTCCAGGGCCAGCAGGCCCGCGCTCAGCACCTGGGTCTGGGCATCGGCTTCCAGGCTGAACAGCTCCAGCAGCGAGGCGTCGCGCATCTGGTCGGGGGTCATGTGAGGCTCCGGGTCACGGCGGACAACAATTGCGCCTCGTCCAGCCACCGCAGGCTACGGCCTTTCCACTGCAACACACCCTGGGTGTAGCGCGCGCTGGCCTGGGTACCCGATGCCGACGCCGCCTTCAGGGTGCGCTCATCGATGGCATGGATGCCATCCACTTCGTCCACCGGCACCACCACCGGGCCATCCTGCGCGGCGATGATCAGCATGCGCGGCATGATCCGCCCACCGCTGGCGCCCTGGTGGGTTGTTTCCAGGCCAAGCAACTCCACCAGCGACAGGCACGCCACCAGCGCGCCACGCACATTGGCCACACCGAGCAAGGCACGGGAGCGCTGGTGCGGCAGCGAATGAATCGGTTGCAACGGCGCCACCTCCACCAGGCAGCGGGTGGCGATGCCCAGCCATTCCTCGCCGAGGCGGAACACCAACAGCGAGCGGGTGACGATCTTTTCGTCAACCTCGGCAGCCGCCACCGGACGACGGTCGTCCTGCTGCAAGGCATAGCGGTCCAGCAAGCGCGTGGCGGCAGCCGAGTACACCGAACAGTTGCGGCAGTGGATATGCTCCACCAGCAGCGGGCATGACTTGTCGCCATGGATACCGATACGGTTCCAGCAGTCGTCGATGGCTTGGGTGTCGGCCAGGGTCAAGTCCAGGCCTGCGGTGTTGAGCGCCTCGGTGCTACTCATCGTTTGGACTCACTGTCTGCTCGCTCGCTGCGGGCGGCCCGCGCCTGTAAACGGCGCGCCCCCGCACTGTCGCCCTGGGACTCGAGCAAGGCGGCCAGGTGCATCAAGGCCTGCGGATGCTGGGGTTCCAGGTACAAGGCTTTTCGATAAAACCCCTGGGCTTCCAGGGCGCTGCCGGCCACGTCGCTGAGCAACCCCAGCCAGTAGAACACCTGGGCGGCCGGCGGGTGACTGTTCAGATACTGCTCACAGGCGGCGCGGGCCTCGGCACTTTTACCTTCGTTGGCCAGGCTGGCGATGCGGCTGAGCAAGGTGCCCGCATCGGAGGGCGGCGCCTTGATCGGCCCCGCCTGGTTGCTGGCCGTGCTGAACGGTCGCGGCTTGACCGGGACCGGCGCGGCGCTGCGCGGTGGCGTCGGCATGGGCACGAATACCGGCTCAGGCTTCACCGGTTCGGCCTGCCGGCTGAAGGCAAATGACTGCGGCACCCCAATCGAGCGCATGCCGTGGCGCCCCAGCAAGCTGCCCTCGGCGGGACCGATAAACAGCACGCCGTCCACATGGGTCAGGCCCTTGAGTACGTCGAAGACTTGCTTCTGGGTCGGCTGGTCAAAGTAGATCAGCAGGTTGCGGCAAAACACGAAATCGTAGCTCGCCTCGTTCGCCAGCAGCGTCGGGTCGAGCAGGTTGCCGACTTGCAGGCGCACCTGTTCGCGCACGCGGTCGGCGATGTGGAACCCGTCGCCGTATTCCGTGAAGTGGCGGTCGCGAAAGGCAATATCGCCGCCACGAAACGAGTTCTTGCCATACACCCCGCGCCGGGCGCGCTCCACGGACAGCGGGCTGACATCCAGGCCCAGGACCTTGAACTGGTGAGGCGCCAACCCGGCATCCAGCAAGGCCATGGCAATGGAATAGGGTTCTTCGCCGGTGGAACACGGCAGGCTGAGAATGCGCAGGGCGCGCATCTGCTTGATCTCGGCCAGGCGTGCAAGCGCCAGTCGGGCCAGGGTCGCAAAGGATTCGGGGTAACGGAAAAACCAGGTCTCGGGGACGATCACGGCTTCGATCAGCGCTTGTTGCTCGTCCTCGGAGCTTTGCAGGTGCTGCCAGTACTGCCCTGGCGTTTGCGCCTGCACGGCCTGGCTGCGCTGGCGCACGGCGCGCTCGATGATGGCCTCGCCGACCGACGCGACATCCAGGCCGATACGTTCTTTCAAGAAGGCAAAGAAACGCGGGTCGTTGCTCATAGGCTCAGCTCGGCAGAAAACAACAAGGCGCGCACATCGTCGGTGAGCACGTCATTCACGCCAATCCACTGCATCAGGCCCAGGGCATCCTCCCGCACCGGCCCCAGGTACCGCGCCTGGCGGTTATCCAGGCCGTAAGGCTGGAATTCCGCCGGGTCGCACCGCAGGGTGTCCGTCGCCTGCTCGAGGATCAGCCCGAGCCAGCGCGATTCGCCCCAGGTGTGCGGCTGGTAATTGACCAGCACCAGGCGCGTACTCGTACGCGCCTGGGCCGCTGTGCCGAAGGTCAGCGCACTCAGGTCGATGACCGGCACCAACGCCCCGCGATGGGCAAAGATGCCCGCCACCCACAGTGGCGCATGGGCGATAGGCTTGAGCGGCAGGCGTGGCAACACCTCGGCCACCTCCGTGGCCTTGAGCGCAAAGCGTTCGCTGCCGATGTGAAACACCAGGAACAAGGCTTTTTTCGCTGCCGGAACGGCGCCGCGTTTAGCCGCAAGGTCGCTCATCAGACTTTGAAACGCGACACGCCGCTGCGCAGACCCACCGCAACCTGGCTCAGTTCATCGATGGCAAAGCTGGCCTGGCGCAGGGACTCCACCGTCTGGCTGCTGGCATCGCCCAGTTGCACCAGGGCATGGTTGATCTGCTCGGCGCCGGTGGCCTGGGCCTGCATGCCTTCGTTGACCATCAACACCCGCGGCGCCAGGGCCTGTACCTGATGGATGATCTGCGACAGCTGCTCGCCTACTTGCTGCACTTCGAACATGCCTCGACGGACTTCTTCGGAGAACTTGTCCATGCCCATCACGCCCGCCGAAACCGCTGACTGGATTTCACGCACCATCTGCTCGATGTCATAGGTGGCCACGGCGGTCTGGTCGGCCAGGCGCCGCACTTCGGTGGCCACCACGGCAAAACCGCGCCCGTATTCGCCGGCCTTTTCGGCCTCGATGGCGGCATTCAGGGACAGCAGGTTGGTCTGGTCGGCGACCTTGACGATGGTCACCACCACCTGGTTGATGTTGCCGGCCTTCTCATTGAGGATCGCCAGCTTGGCATTCACCAGGTCGGCGGCGCCCATCACCGAATGCATGGTTTCTTCCATGCGCGCCAGGCCTTGCTGGCCGGAACCGGCGGCCACCGAGGCCTGGTCGGCGGCGGTGGACACTTCGGTCATGGTGCGGACCAGATCCTTGGAAGTGGCAGCGATCTCCCGCGAAGTGGCACCGATCTCAGTAGTAGTGGCCGCGGTTTCAGTGGCAGTGGCCTGTTGCTGCTTGGAGGTGGCGGCAATCTCGGTGACCGAGGTGGTGACCTGCACCGAAGAGCGCTGGGCCTGGGACACCAGGGCCGTAAGCTCGGTCATCATGTCGTTGAAGCCGGTTTCCACCGCGCCGAACTCGTCCTTGCGCTCCAGGTTCAAGCGTTTGCTCAGGTCACCGGTACGCATGGTCTCGAGGATCTCGACGATACGCTGCATCGGCGCCATGATCGCGCGCATCAGCAGCAGGCCACACAGGCCGGCAGCGAGGATCGCCACGGCCAGCGACAGGAACATGCTGACCTTGGCCGAGGCAACGGCGTCGTCAATGGCGGCCGTCGCGTTGTCGGACACGGCCTTGTTTTCCGTGATGATGTCATTGAGCTTCATGCGCCCTTCGGTCCAGATCGGCGTCAATTGCTCTTCCAAGAGCTCGCGCGCGGCCGGCAGGTCATTGGCTTCGACGCGATCGAGTACCTGGGCCAGGACCTTGTTGTAATTGATGTGGGCGGCCTTGAAGTTGTCGAACTCCATGCGATCGGCCTGGCTATGCACGGTTTTTTCGTAATTGGCCATCTGCTGTTCGATACGCGATTCGAAGGCCTTGTAGTCCGATTTATCGCTATTGGTGAAGGTTTTATCCTCGCGCAGGCCAATGATATCGATGGTCTGCAAATAACTGTCGACCCATGCGCTGCGGATCATCGAACTGAGGTAAACCCCCGGCACCGCGTCGTCACGCACCGATTCCTGGCTGGCTTCAATCTTCAGCAACCGTGAGTAGGACACCACAACCATCAGCAGCATGATCGCGATAATGACCGCAAAGCTCGCCAAAATCCGCTGGCGCAAGGTCCAATTCTTCACAGTGTTTCCTCGAAGGGCCATTCAAATGGAGGGGAGTATAGCTGAGCAGAAGCCCTCATTTATCAATGGGTTTCGATGTGGCACACACACATTGCAAAAACACCTGTGGGAGGGGGCTTGCTCCCGATTGCCGTGGGTCAGTTGCAGAGATTCGAACTGGACCACCGCTATCGGGAGCAAGCCCCCTCCCACAGGTTGGATTTGCCCGGCCCCGTTGGTTACTGGTTAAGCCGTACCTGCTTTTCCAGTTCCAGCTTCAAGCCCGGCTCGAGCTTGAGTTGGCGGGCCAATTCGTCCAGATACGCCTTTTCCATAAAGTTCTCCTCGTCCACCAGCATCACGCTGGCGATGTACATCTCGGCGGCCATTTCCGGGGTGCCGGCGGCGCGGGCGACGTCGGCCGGGTCCAGCGGCTTGTTCAGCTCGGCGTGCAGCCAGCTTTGCAGTTCGCGGTCGTTGTCCAGCTTGGTGAATTCACCTTCGATCAGTGCGCGCTCGCGCTCATCCACATGGCCGTCGGCCTTGGCGGCGGCGACCAATGCCTTGAGGATCCCCTGGCTGTGCTGCTCGACCTGGGCCGGTGGCAGGCGATCGATGGTTTGCGGTTCGCCCTGAGGCGCGTTGGCCTGCTTCGCTTGCCAGTTGCCGTAGGCTTTGTAGGCAATCACGCCCAACGCAGCCAGCCCGCCATAGGTCAGGGCCTTGCCGCCAAACTTGCGCGCCTTCTTGTTGCCCAGCAACAGGCCCATGGCACCCGCCGCCAGGGCGCCGCCGCCCGCACCGCCGAGCAGGCTGCCCAGACCGCCGCCGCCGAGCAGCCCGCCGAGGGCGCCTTTATCGTCCTGCTTGCGCTGGCCGCCGGTTTTGTTCTGCAACATGTCCTGGCCGGACTTGAGCAACTGATCGAGCAATCCACGGGTATTCATTCGTAGCCTCCAGACACTAGGGTTCATAGGACCAATAGGCCCTCAGCGTAAAACTAAGTGCCAAAAAGCCGCGATCTAGAGTGCTTCCAGATGTAACGCCACTGCCGTTCGCTAAAACCGATATACACTCAGACAAATCTATAAAAACACCCCACTGGTAATTCCAGCATGATGACCTTGCGTCAAATCCGGCATTTTATCGCCGTGGCCGAGACCGGCTCGATCTCCGCCGCCGCGCAGACCGCGTTCATTTCCCAGTCCACCCTGACCCTGGCGATCCAGCAACTGGAGCAGGAAATCGGCGTCATCCTGTTCAACCGCCACGCCAAGGGCATGACCCTCACGCACCAGGGCCATCAGTTCCTGCGCCAGGCGCACTTGATCCTCGCCACCGTCGAAAATGCCAAGCGCAGCCTGCAACAGAGCACCGACCAGGTCGCCGGGCAATTGATCATCGGCGTGACCAGCCTGGTCGCCGGCTACTACCTGGCGGATTTGCTCACCCGCTTCCAGCGCGCCTACCCCAACGTGGAGATCCGCGTGATGGAAGACGAACGCCCGTATATCGAGCATTTGCTGGTCAGCGGCGAGATCGATGTGGGCGTGCTGATCCTCTCCAACCTGGAAGATCGCCACGCCCTGCAGACCGAAGTCCTCACCCACTCGCCCCACCGCCTGTGGCTGCCGGCGCAACACCCGCTCCTGGAGCACGACAGCATCAACCTCGCCGACGTGGCAAACGAGCCGTTGATTCAGCTGAACGTCGACGAAATGGGGCATAACGCCCAGCGCCTGTGGGCCGCTGCCGGCCTGCAACCGCGCGTGACCCTGCGCACCGCCTCCACCGAGGCCGTGCGCAGCCTGGTGGCCGCGGGCCTGGGCGTGTCGATCCAACCGGACATGACCTACCGCCCCTGGTCCCTGGAGGGCGACATTATTGAAGCGCGGCCGATTGCCGACCTCAGCCAGACCCTGGACGTCGGCCTGGCCTGGCGTCGGGGCACCGCGCGACCGGCCTTGGTGGATCCGTTCCTCACCGTTGCGCGGGAACAACCACACCCGCGCAAGCCATCTATTTAATCGAATGCTGCATTCAGTATTTAGTATTTGTTGACCTCGCGCCTGACCTCTAGTCTCTGTCTATGCATAAGAGAAGGTCCGGCGCCTTGTAAGAGAACGCCCATGACCGCACAAGAAAAGAGATCACGAAAAATGTCCGGCGCGCCCACCCCGCTGCTTACTGCGTTGCTGATCGACGGCGAACTGGTCCAGGGCCAGGGCGTTGCCGAGCCGATCCTCAACCCGGCCACCGGCGAAGTGCTCACCCAGATCGCCGAAGCCAGCACCGAGCAGGTCGAAAGTGCGATCCTCGCCGCGCACCGCGCTTTTGCCGGCTGGTCGCGGACCACGCCGCAACAACGCTCGAACATCCTGCTGGGCATCGCCGACGCCATCGAGAAACACGCCGACTACCTCGCCCGCCTGGAATCGCTGAACTGCGGCAAGCCGTTGCACCTGGCGCGCCAGGACGACTTGAGCGCCACCATAGATGTGTTCCGCTTCTTCGCCGGCGCCGTGCGCTGCCAGACCGGACAGCTCAGCGGCGAATACCTGCCGGGCTACACCAGCATGGTGCGCCGCGATCCGATTGGCGTGGTGGCCTCGATTGCGCCGTGGAACTACCCGCTGATGATGGCCGCGTGGAAGATCGCCCCGGCGCTGGCGGCCGGTAATACCCTGGTGTTCAAGCCGTCGGAACACACGCCGCTGTCGATCCTCGCATTGGCCCCGGTCCTGAAGGACGTGTTACCACGCGGGGTCATCAACATTCTGTGCGGTGGCGGTGAAGGCGTCGGCAGCCATCTGGTCAGCCACCCCAAGGTGCGCATGGTCTCGCTGACCGGCGACATCGTCACCGGCCAGAAAATCCTGCAGGCCGCCTCCAAGACCCTCAAACGCACGCACCTGGAATTGGGCGGCAAGGCGCCGGTGATCGTGTGCAACGACGCCGACCTGCAAGCCGTGGTCGAAGGCGTGCGTGCCTACGGTTACTACAATGCCGGCCAGGACTGCACGGCGGCATGCCGCATCTACGCCCAGGCGGGCATCCACGACAAATTGGTCGCCGAGCTGGGAGCAGCCGTCAGCAGCCTGCGCTTCGCCGGCAAGCGCGATGCCGATAACGAACTCGGCCCGCTGATCAGCACACGCCAGCGCGACCGCGTGGCCAGCTTTGTCGAGCGCGCCCTCGGCCAGCCGCATATCGAGCGGGTCACCGGCGCGGCCGTGCATTCCGGGGCCGGCTTCTATTACCAGCCGACGCTGCTCGCCGGTTGCAAGCAGAACGATGAAATCGTCCAGCGCGAAGTGTTCGGCCCGGTGGTCACCGTGACCCGCTTCGACGAACTGGAACAGGCGGTGGACTGGGCCAACGATTCCGAATACGGCCTGGCCTCCTCCGTCTGGACCCAGAACCTGGACAAGGCCATGCAGGTCGCCGCGCGCCTGCAATACGGCTGCACCTGGATCAACAGCCATTTCATGCTGGTCAGCGAAATGCCCCACGGCGGCTTGAAGCGCTCGGGGTATGGGAAAGATCTGTCCAGCGATTCGCTACAGGACTACAGCGTGGTGCGCCACATCATGGCCCGCCACGGCCAGCATCTTTAAAACAACAACTAAGCTCATGCGTCACGGCTTCACACACTGCCCCGACCATAATTAAAGAAGAGGGAATCCCCATGTCTGCGCATAAGACCGCACTGCTCAGTGCCTTGACCACCGCGCTGCTGGCCAGCGTCAGTATCCAGGCCGCCGAACCGCTCAAGGCGGTGGGCGCTGGTGAAGGCCAGCTGGATATCGTCGCCTGGCCCGGCTATATCGAACGTGGTGAAAGCGACAAGGCCTACGACTGGGTCACAGGTTTCGAGAAGGAAACAGGCTGCAAGGTCAATGTGAAAACCGCCGCCACCTCTGACGAAATGGTCAGTTTGATGGCCAAGGGCGGTTATGACCTGGTCACCGCGTCCGGGGATGCGTCGCTGCGATTGATCGTCGGCAAGCGTGTGCAGCCGATCAACACGGCGTTGATCTCCAACTGGAAGAACATCGACCCGCGCCTCAAGGATGCGCCGTGGTACGTGGTGGGCCAGCAGACCTACGGCACCCCGTACCAGTGGGGGCCGAACGTGCTGATGTACAACACCACCGTGTTCAAGACCGCGCCCACCAGCTGGAACGTGCTGTTCGATGCGCAGAACCTGCCGGACGGCAAGCCGAACAAAGGTCGTGTGCAGGCCTATGACGGTCCGATCTACATCGCCGATGCGGCGCTGTACCTCAAGAGCACCCAGCCGGAACTGGGGATCCAGAGCCCCTATGAACTGACCGAAACCCAGTACAAGGCCGTGCTCGACCTGTTGCGCGCGCAGCAGCCGTTGATCCACCGCTACTGGCATGACACCACCGTGCAAATGAGCGACTTCAAGAACGAAGGCGTGGTGGCCTCCAGCGCCTGGCCGTATCAGGTCAACGGCCTGCAGAACGAGAAGCAGCCGATTGCTTCGACCATTCCCAAGGAAGGCGCCACCGGCTGGGCCGACACCACCATGTTGCACAGCGAGGCCAAGCACCCGAATTGCGCCTACAAGTGGATGGACTGGTCGCTGCAGCCCAAAGTCCAGGGAGATGTCGCCGCCTGGTTCGGCTCGCTGCCAGCGGTGCCCGCAGCCTGCAAGGAAAGCGAACTGCTCGGTGCCGAGGGTTGCAAGACCAACGGCTTCGACCAGTTCGACAAGATCGCCTTCTGGAAAACCCCGCAGGCCGAGGGCGGCAAGTTCGTGCCGTACAGCCGCTGGACCCAGGACTACATCGCGATCATGGGCGGCCGCTAAGACCATGCAGACGGCATAGATCCCCTGTGGGAGGAGGCTTGCCCCCTCCCACATCGACCGCATTTACCGATGTTTTGTTTTTTCAGCAGTCCAGGCCGGGCGCTGCGACCACCCGCGCCTTTTTGGAGCACCGCACCATGACGCTTGCAGTCCAATTCACCCACGTTTCCCGTCAGTTCGGCGAAGTGAAGGCCGTTGACCGGGTTTCCATCGATATCCAGGACGGCGAGTTCTTTTCCATGCTCGGCCCATCCGGCTCGGGCAAGACCACCTGCCTGCGCCTGATCGCCGGTTTCGAGCAGCCGAGCGCAGGCTCGATCCGCATTCATGGCGAGGAAGCCGCTGGCTTGCCGCCGTATCAGCGTGACGTAAACACGGTATTCCAGGATTACGCACTGTTCCCCCATATGAACGTGCGCGACAACGTCGCCTATGGCCTCAAGGTCAAAGGCGTGGGCAAGACCGAACGCCTCAATCGCGCCGAAGAAGCCTTGGGGATGGTCGCCCTCGATGGCTACGGCGAGCGCAAGCCGGTACAGCTCTCCGGCGGCCAACGCCAACGGGTAGCCCTGGCCCGTGCCCTGGTCAATCGCCCCCGCGTGTTGCTGCTCGATGAACCCTTGGGCGCCCTCGACCTCAAGCTGCGTGAACAGATGCAAAGCGAGCTGAAGAAGCTGCAGCGCCAGCTCGGCATCACCTTTATCTTCGTCACCCACGACCAGACCGAAGCGCTGTCGATGTCCGACCGTGTGGCGGTGTTCAACAAGGGCCGTATCGAACAGGTCGACACCCCGCGCAACCTGTACATGAAACCGGCCACCGCGTTCGTCGCCGAGTTCGTCGGCACCTCCAACGTGATTCGCGGCGAGTTGGCCCAGCGCCTCAGCGGCAGTGCGCAGCCATTTTCGATTCGCCCGGAGCACGTAAGGTTTGCCGAGGGCCCGCTGGGCGCCGGCGAAGTGGAAATCAGCGGCCTGCTGCACGACATCCAGTACCAGGGCAGCGCCACCCGCTATGAACTGAAACTGGAAAACGGCCAGGCGCTGAACATCAGCCAGGCCAACAACCAGTGGCTGGACATCAGCAGCGGCCATCAGGTCGGCCAGTCCATCACCGCCCGTTGGGCGCGAGAAGCCATGACGCCGCTGACTGACCGCGCAGGCGAGGTGTGACATGAGCCTGGCCCTTTCCCAACCGCCGATGCGCAGGTTTTCCAACCTGCTGTACCGCAAGCCCAACCTGTACCTGGCGATGCTGCTGGTTCCGCCGCTGATCTGGTTCGGCGCGATCTACCTGGGTTCGCTGCTGACCCTGCTGTGGCAAGGCTTCTATACCTTTGACGACTTCACCATGGCGGTCACCCCGGACCTGACCCTGGCCAACTTCGCCGCGCTGTTCCAGCCGTCGAACTTCGACATCATCCTGCGCACCCTGGGCATGGCGATCGTGGTGTCGATCGCCAGCGCCATCGTCGCCTTCCCGATCGCCTACTACATGGCGCGCTACACCACGGGCAAGACCAAGGCGTTCTTCTATATCGCGGTGATGATGCCGATGTGGGCCAGCTACATCGTCAAGGCGTATGCCTGGACCTTGCTGCTGGCCAAGGGCGGCGTGGCGCAGTGGTTCGTGCAGCACCTGGGCCTGGAACCGGTATTGCAGTTCGTGCTGGGCATTCCCGGCGTGGGCGGCAGCACCTTGAGCACCTCGCACCTGGGGCGCTTCATGGTGTTCGTCTATATCTGGCTGCCCTTCATGATCCTGCCGATCCAGGCGTCCCTGGAGCGCTTGCCGCCGTCGCTGCTGCAAGCCTCCGCCGACCTCGGCGCGAAGCCGCGCCAGACCTTCATGCAGGTAATCCTACCGCTGTCGGTGCCGGGGATTGCCGCCGGTTCGATCTTCACGTTTTCGCTGACCCTGGGCGATTTCATCGTGCCGCAACTGGTGGGCCCGCCGGGTTACTTCGTCGGCGGCATGGTCTACGCCCAGCAAGGCGCCATCGGCAATATGCCCATGGCCGCCGCGTTCACCCTGGTGCCGATCGTGCTGATCGCGGTTTACCTGTCCATCGTCAAACGCCTGGGGGCCTTCGATGCACTCTGAGAAATCATCCTTAGGCTTGAAGATCGCAGCCTGGGGCGGGTTGGTATTCCTGCACTTCCCGATCCTGATCATCTTCCTCTACGCCTTCAACACCGAAGAAGCCGCGTTCAGCTTTCCGCCCCAGGGATTTACCCGGAAGTGGTTCAGCGTGGCCTTCGCCCGGCCGGATGTGCTGGAGGCGATCAAGCTGTCGTTGCAGATCGCCGCCATCGCCACCCTGATTGCCATGGTGCTGGGCACCCTGGCCTCGGCGGCGCTGTATCGCCGCGAGTTCTTTGGCAAGCAAGGCGTGTCGCTGATGTTGATCCTGCCGATTGCGCTGCCGGGGATCATCACCGGTATTGCACTGCTGGCGACGTTCAAGACATTAGGCATCGAGCCGGGGATGTTCACCATCATCGTCGGCCACGCGACGTTCTGCGTGGTGATCGTCTACAACAACGTCATCGCCCGCCTGCGCCGTACGTCCCACAGCCTGATCGAAGCCTCGATGGACCTGGGCGCCGACGGCTGGCAGACCTTCCGCTACATCATCATGCCCAACCTCGGCTCGGCGCTGCTGGCCGGCGGCATGCTGGCGTTTGCGCTGTCGTTCGACGAAATCATCGTCACCACCTTCACCGCCGGCCACGAGCGTACGTTGCCGCTGTGGTTGCTCAACCAATTGAGCCGGCCACGGGATGTGCCGGTGACCAATGTGGTCGCGATGCTGGTGATGCTGGTGACGATGTTCCCGATCCTGGGCGCCTATTACCTGACCCGCGGTGGTGAAAGCGTGGCGGGGAGCGGTGGTAAATAACTTGGCCACTGAAGGAACGCGGTTCAAATGTGGGAGGGGGCTTGCCCCGATAGCGGTGTGACAGCCAACACAGCTGTCACTGAACCACTGGCATCGGGGGCAAGCCCCCTCCCACATTTAAATCCGGTTTCTTCAGGGAAATAACACGCGTTTTTTGGAGGACTCAATCATGCAAACCAAACTGCTGATCAACGGCCAACTGGTACAAGGCGAAGGCCCGGCCCAGGCCATCTTCAACCCGGCACTGGGCCGCGTGCTGGTGGAAATCAAAGAAGCCAGCGAAGCCCAGGTCGACGCCGCCGTGCGCGCCGCCGATGCGGCCTTCGAAGGCTGGTCGCAGACCGCGCCCAAGGATCGCTCGCTGTTGCTGCTGAAACTGGCCGACGTGATCGAAGCCCACGGCGAAGAACTGGCCAAGCTGGAATCGGACAACTGCGGCAAGCCCTACAGCGCCGCGCTGAACGACGAGATCCCGGCGATTGCCGACGTGTTCCGCTTCTTCGCCGGCGCCAGCCGTTGCATGAGCGGTTCGGCCGGCGGTGAATACTTGCCCGGCCACACCTCG
The DNA here is from genome assembly GCF_049132125.1 of Pseudomonas sp. NFX5. Taxonomy (NCBI): domain Bacteria; kingdom Pseudomonadati; phylum Pseudomonadota; class Gammaproteobacteria; order Pseudomonadales; family Pseudomonadaceae; genus Pseudomonas; species Pseudomonas sp. NFX5. Next base: position 115,555 of record NZ_JAFMZG010000030.1, on the reverse strand, counting down.
ATGATCCGTCGCGACCCGGTGGGCGTGATCGCGTCCATCGCACCGTGGAACTACCCACTGATGATGGTCGCCTGGAAAATCGCACCGGCCCTGGCCGCGGGCAATACCGTGGTGCTCAAGCCGTCGGAGCAAACCCCGCTGACCGCGTTGCGGATGGTCGAGTTGGCGTCGGAGATTTTCCCGGCCGGAGTACTCAACCTGGTGTTCGGCCGTGGGCCTACCGTGGGCAGTCCGCTGGTGAACCACCCGAAAGTGCGCATGGTGTCGCTGACCGGCTCCATCGCCACCGGCGCGAATATCATCTCCAGCACCGCCGACAGCGTGAAGCGCCTGCACATGGAGCTGGGCGGCAAGGCGCCCGTGATCATCTTCAACGACGCGGATATCGATGCAGCGGTGGAAGGCATTCGTACCTTTGGCTTCTACAATGCCGGGCAGGACTGCACCGCTGCCTGTCGGATTTATGCGCAGGCGGACATCTACGACGCCTTTGTGGAGAAACTCGGCGCGGCAGTCGCCAGCATCAAATACGGCTTGCAGGATGACCCGGCCACTGAGCTGGGCCCGTTGATCACTGCGCAACACCGCGACCGGGTTGCCGGGTTTGTCGAACGCGCCGTGGCGCAGCCGCATATACGCCTGGTCACCGGTGGCAAGGCGGTGGAAGGCAATGGTTTCTTCTTTGAGCCGACCGTACTCGCCGATGCGCAACAGGACGATGAGATCGTGCGCCGCGAGGTGTTCGGGCCGGTGGTGTCGGTGACCAAGTTCACCGATGAGGTGCAGGTACTGGGCTGGGCCAATGATTCGGACTACGGGTTGGCGTCGTCGGTATGGACCGCCGACGTAGGACGCGCCCACCGCCTGGCCGCGCGCTTGCAGTACGGCTGCACCTGGGTAAACACCCATTTCATGCTTGTCAGCGAAATGCCCCACGGTGGTCAGAAACTGTCGGGGTATGGCAAGGATATGTCCATGTATGGCTTGGAGGACTACACCACGGTTCGGCATGTGATGTTCAAGCACTGATCCCCCAAGTGCCGTAACGCTTTATTGTAGGAGCGAGCTTGCTCGCGAAGAACGCAAGAGCACTGCGGTTAATCAGAATCTCCGCGTTATCGTTGACGTTCTTCGCGAGCAAGCTCGCTCCTACATTTGGATCTTCATAATTGGTGGGTAATGTGTTCACTCACAGCGTCGGAAATGTCTTGTCGCATTTGCAATGCCATCACCCCGCCATCAATCAATTTTCCTTCTCCATCGAACCGCTTAAGCTATCCGGCGTCTGTTTAATGTCCGTTGCGTTTGGCCGAAGGCATGTCCGAACCGTAATTTCTGATCCAGCACGTGCCAGGAACGGCGCGGGATTTGCTCACGACAGGTTGTCTCTATGCACCGCAGGAATTTGCTCAAAGCCTCCATGGCCATTGCGGCCTACACCGGTTTATCGGCCAGCGGCCTGCTTGCCGCGCAGGCCTGGGCCGGGAACCGTGCCGCCGATGGCAAGGCCGTAGCGTTCGATTTTGAAACGCTCAAGGCCCAAGCCAAACAGCTCGCCGGGACCACGTATAAAGACACCAAACAGGTGCTGCCGCCTACCCTGGCGACCATGACCCCGCAGAATTTCAACGCCATCGGCTACGACGGCAACCATTCGCTGTGGAAGGAATTGAACGGCCAGCTCGACGTGCAGTTCTTCCACGTCGGCATGGGCTTCAAGACACCGGTGCGCATGCACAGCGTCGACCCCAAGACCCGTGAAGCCCGCGAAGTGCATTTCCGCCCTTCACTGTTCAATTATGAAAAAACCACCGTCGACACCAAACAGCTGACCGGCGACCTGGGTTTCTCCGGCTTCAAGTTGTTCAAGGCGCCGGAACTGGATCGCCATGACGTGCTGTCGTTTCTCGGCGCCAGCTACTTCCGCGCGGTGGATTCTACCGGCCAGTACGGCCTCTCCGCCCGTGGCCTGGCGATTGATACCTACGCAAAAAAACGCGAAGAGTTCCCGGACTTCACGCAGTTCTGGTTCGAGACCCCGGATAAGAACGCGACCCGCTTTGTGGTCTACGCCCTGCTCGACTCGCCGAGCGCCACCGGCGCCTACCGCTTCGATATCGACTGCCAGGCCAACCAAGTGGTGATGGCCATCGACGCCAACATCAATGCCCGCACCGCCATCGAACAGTTGGGCATCGCCGCCATGACCAGCATGTTCAGTTGCGGCACCCACGAACGCCGCATGTGCGACACCATCCACCCACAGATCCACGATTCGGACCGCCTGGCGATGTGGCGAGGTAATGGCGAGTGGATTTGCCGCCCGTTGAATAACCCGGCCAAGCTGCAGTTCAATGCGTTCGCCGACACCGACCCGAAAGGTTTCGGCCTGGTGCAGACCGACCATGAGTTCGCCAGCTACCAGGACACCGTCGACTGGTACAGCAAGCGTCCAAGCCTGTGGGTCGAACCGACCACCGCCTGGGGCGAAGGCTCGATCGACCTGTTGGAAATCCCCACCACCGGCGAGACCCTGGACAACATCGTGGCCTTCTGGACCCCGAAAAAGCCGGTGGCGGCCGGCGACTCACTCAACTATGGCTACAAGCTGTACTGGAGCGCCCTGCCCCCGGTCAGCACGCCGCTGGCGCAAGTCGACGCGACCCGTTCCGGCATGGGCGGCTTTACCGAAGGTTGGGCGCCGGGCGAGCACTACCCGCCAGTGTGGGCGCGCCGGTTTGCCGTGGACTTCAAGGGCGGCGGCCTGGACCGTTTGCCGGCCGGCACCGGGATCGAGCCGGTGGTGACCTGCTCCCACGGCGAAGTGAAAGACTTCAGCGTGCTGGTGCTCGACAACATCAAGGGCTACCGCATCCTGTTCGACTGGTACCCGACCAGCGACAGCGTGGAGCCGGTGGAACTGCGGCTGTTTATTCGCACCCAGGACCGCACCCTGAGTGAAACCTGGTTGTATCAGTACTTCCCGCCGGCACCGGAGCAGCGCAAGTACACCTGATCCAGATCGTTCCCACGCGCGTGGGAACGATCCTCGCGCACGCCATCAGAACCGCGACACACTCTTCATCGCTCCAATCAGATAGCGCATCGCCACCTGATCGTTTTCGGTCAGGGCGCGATACTGCGCCAGTAATTCGGCTTCGTCCGAACTCAACCTGCGGCCACGCAAGGACACCCTGCGGGTAAAAAAAGACACCACCGCACCCGCTACACCATAGGACTTGGCCATGGACTGTTTCTCCTGATATCGATCAAAAACTCCTGTGCCCACAAACCGTTTCCCGGGGAGCGCAATGCCTCCGTGAACAAACAGGCTGACTTCCTGGGCCAGAAATCAGTCCTACCCTAAGCGTAGAAACAATCTCGTTACGTGTGGGATTTTTTTAGAGCATTCACTTAAAAAATCACTTCGGTAACAAATACCTACAACCCCATCCCACAGCAGCAGGCAAAAAAAACCCACCGGTTCAAGGTGGGTTTCGACGGCGCCGACGCAGGATCAATCCCTCAAGTCAGACTCGTGGATCGGTTGGTCCCGATGGGTCGCTCGTTGGTACTGAGCCGGCCAAATGGCCTTGCGCCCGCCCAGATCATCATCGGCATGCAGCGGCCAGTAAGGGTCACGCAGCAGTTCACGCGCCAGGAAGATGATGTCGGCCTGGCAGGTACGCAGGATGTGCTCGGCCTGGGCCGGTTCGGTGATCATGCCGACGGTGCCGGTGGCGATGCCCGACTCCTTGCGTACACGCTCGGCAAAGCGCGTCTGGTAACCGGGGCCGGTGGGGATTTCGGCGTTAGCGGCAGTGCCGCCGGAAGACACGTCGATCAGGTCCACGCCCAGGTCTTTGAGGCGACGCGCGAGTTCCACGGTTTCATCAGGGTTCCAGCCATCTTCCACCCAGTCGGTGGCCGACACCCGCACGAACAGTGGCAGCTCCTGGGGCCAGACCTCGCGCACGGCCTCGGTCACTTGCAGCACCAGGCGGATACGGTTCTCGAAGGAGCCGCCATATTGGTCCTGCCGCTGGTTGCTGATGGGCGAGAGGAATTGATGCAGCAGGTAACCATGGGCGGCGTGGATCTCCACCACTTCAAAACCGGCGGTCAGGGCTCGCCTGGCGGCGGCGACGAAGTCGGCGATCACTTGCTGGATCTGCGCCTCATCCAAAGGCTTGGGTTGGGTGTGCTGCGGGTCAAAGGCAATCGGCGACGGCCCCACCGGCACCCAGCCACCGTCTTGCGGCTTGACGCTGCCGTGCTTGCCGATCCATGGGCGGTGGGTGCTGGCCTTGCGCCCGGCATGGGCCAGCTGGATGCCCGCCACCGCGCCCTGGGCGGCGATAAACCGTGTGATGCGCCGCAGGGGTTCGATCTGTTCGTCGTTCCACAGGCCCAGGTCTTCGGCCGTGATGCGGCCATCGGCGGTTACGGCGGTGGCTTCGGTGAATATCAGCCCGGCGCCACCGACCGCGCGGCTGCCGAGGTGGACCAGGTGCCAGTCGTTGGCCAGGCCATCGACACTTGAGTACTGACACATCGGCGACACCGCGATACGGTTGAGCAGGGTCAATTGGCGCAGGGTATAGGGTTCGAGCAGCTGACTCATGGCGCACCTCTTCTGGGGTCTGTGGGCACTATTCAAACAGTGCTTAGAGCCTAGTCGACAACCGTGGATTGCACAGGGTTCAGACGTAAAGCGGGAGCCGATTGCCGGCTCCCGTACCGCGCAGGCTTACATTTCGACCTGGGTGCCCAATTCGATCACTCGGTTGACCGGGAGCTTGAAGAACCGCAGGTTGCCGTTGGCGTTCTTGAGCATGAATGCAAACAACGCTTCGCGCCAACGGGCCATGCCCTTGATGCGGGAGGCGATGACGGTTTCACGGCTGAGGAAGTACGTGGTGCGCATCGGACTGAAATCCAGGCCGTCCAAATGGCACAGCTTCAACGCTTCGGGGACGTCCGGCTCATCGGTAAAGCCGAAGTGCAGGATCACGCGAAAGAACCCCTCGCCGTAGGAATCCACCTCGAAGCGCCGTGAGGCCGGGACACGCGGGATGTCTTCGTAGACCACCGTCAGCAAAACCACCTGTTCATGCAGCACCTGGTTATGCAGCAGGTTGTGCAACAGGGCATGGGGCACGGCGTCCGGGCGCGCAGTAAGGAACACCGCCGTGCCCTGCACGCGATGCGGCGGCTGCACGCGGATGCTGCTGATGAAGATCGGCAACGGCAGGCCACCTTCGTCGAGGCGGTCCACCAGCAATTGCTTGCCGCGCTTCCAGGTGGTCATCAGCACGAACAGCACAATCCCCGCCAATACCGGGAAGGCGCCACCCTGGATGATCTTCGGCACGTTGGCCGCGAAGTACAGCCCGTCCACCAACAGGCAGCAGACCAGGACCGGCACGGCCAGAATCGGTGGCCATTTCCACAGCAACAGCATGACTGCCGACACCAGGATGGTGGTCATCAGCATGGTCCCCGTCACCGCCACGCCGTAGGCCGACGCCAGTGCGTTGGAGGACTCGAAACCCAGCACCAGCAGGATCACGCCGACCATCAGCGACCAGTTCACCGCACCGATATAGATCTGGCCCTGTTCGGCGCTAGAGGTGTGCTGGATATGCATACGCGGGATATAACCCAACTGGATCGCCTGGCGCGTCAACGAAAACGCACCGGAAATCACCGCCTGGGACGCAATCACCGTGGCCAGGGTGGACAACACCACCAGCGGGATCAGCGCCCAACTTGGCGCCAGCAGGTAGAACGGGTTGCGTGCGGCTTCCGGGTCGCCCAGCAGCATGGCGCCCTGGCCGAAATAGTTGAGCACCAGCGCCGGCAACACCAGGATGAACCAGGCGCGGGCGATGGGCTTGCGGCCGAAGTGACCCATGTCGGCATACAGCGCCTCGGCACCGGTCAACGCCAGCACTACCGCACCGAGGATTGCCACGCCAATGCCAGGGTGGGCCTCGAAGAAACGCACGCCCCACATCGGGTTCAGGGCATTGAGCACTTCAGGGTGCAGGGTAATGCCATACACGCCGAGGCCACCCAGCACCAGGAACCAGGTCACCATCACTGGCCCGAACAGCTTGCCGATGCGGTCGGTACCGTGCTTCTGGATCAGGAACAGCGCCACCAGCACCACCAGGGCGATCGGCACCACCCATTTTTCCAAGCCGTCGAACGCCAGTTCCAGGCCTTCAATGGCCGACAGCACCGAAATCGCCGGGGTGATCATGCTGTCGCCATAGAACAACGCCGCACCGCACAGGCCACACACCACGAGGAAACTGCGCAACTTCTTGCGCTCCCCCGCCGCCCTTCGCGCCAACGCGGTCAGAGCCATGATGCCACCTTCGCCCTGGTTATCGGCGCGCAGCACGAACAGCATGTACTTGATCGACACCACCCAGATCAACGACCAGAAGATCAGCGCCAGGATCCCCAGCACACCGTCATGGTTGACCTGCACCCCATAACCACCGTTGAACACCTCTTTGAGGGTATAGAGCGGGCTGGTACCGATATCGCCGTAAACCACCCCGACCGCTGCCACCAGCATGCCGATCGGCTTTGCGTTGGAATGCTCGGCACCTGCTGCCTGACTACTTGCCTGACCCATCAACCACTCCTGCCCTTTGACCTGAGGTCTCTTATAAACAGCGCGTCTAAGCTGACCCTAGCATGCGCTGTTTTACTTCTCGTAACAGACGTTTTATTGACCCAAGGGTTTTCCCCGTGCGCAACGGCGCGAAGCATAGCGCAGCGGTCGTCGTATTTCCCTGCTCAAGTGATTCGGGTATCGATTTACACCGTCAGTCGTAGATGAAGCGGCATTTTGGAGCCTTTTTGCCTGCATTGATCACATTTACGGCCAACCGTATATTTTCCGCCCGGCTCAGTAGCGCAGCCTCAGCGGTGTATGCGCAAGCTCCTTGGCCACCTTGCCTGATCAATAAATCGCGCGCCTGCATCACCTGCGTAGTCGATATAAAAACTCAATCATTGCCCTGTCTCTTTTAAGGTACATTCCGCATGTACGAAGTGAAACACGTACTTTCAGTCAACGGGGTGGATATCTACCAGGCTTGGCTGGACACCGTGCAAGACACGCGTTCAAAGGCAAGAATCACCACCAGAGTGGATCGAGCTTCCCTTGGCCACTTTGGTGTTACCGAGTCGGTGGGTGACGGGGTCTTTGAGATGAAACTCGACTTCGGGCCTGGGTTTCGTGTGTATTACGCAATCCAGGATCGAAAAATTGTTTTCCTGTTGGGCGGCGGCTCAAAGGTCAGGCAGCAGAACGACATTGATCAGGCCAAGGCCCTCTGGAAATCTTACAAGGTGCAGCAAAAATGACCATTCGTACTCGTTCTCATGAAGATAGTGTTCTTGAAATGCTCCGAGACGACGAAGCATTTGCCTTGGAATATCTATCTGTCGCGCTTGAGGAAATCGATGAAGCGGGTGGGGAAGACGCGTTCCTTGTCGCTATCCGTCGAGTGGCGGACGCTCGCGGCGGGATGCTCAGTCTGTCGCAGAACACGGGCCTCAATAGAGCAAATCTCTATAGGTCCCTCGGCGTCGGCGGCGACCCAAAGCTTTCCACTCTCCTGAAAGTGCTTCAGGCGTTAGGTGTGGGCATGTCTAAAGTTGTAACGCACCGCACAGAGCAGGACGTCCGGGCTTAAGAACGTGTAAGGGCTGGGCGATTCACCCAACACAGCACTCGTCGCATTTCCCTGCATAAAGCTGGTCAAGTGCGTTGCCCGTCGCTAGAATTGCGCACTTTTTGATCAGAGGCGCAGCAAGCGCCCGTCCGCAGCCCTGTCGTGCCCGACTGGCGGCGTCATTCAATACCGAGGTTAGACATGTCCACCACCATCGCAAAAGCCAACCCCAAGGTTGGCTTTGTTTCCCTGGGTTGCCCGAAGGCTCTGGTCGATTCCGAACGCATCCTCACGCAACTGCGCATGGAAGGCTATGACGTGGTGTCCACTTACCAGGACGCCGATGTGGTGGTGGTCAACACCTGCGGCTTTATCGACTCGGCCAAGGCAGAGTCCCTGGAAGTGATCGGCGAAGCCATCAAGGAAAACGGCAAGGTCATCGTGACCGGCTGCATGGGTGTGGAAGAAGGCAATATCCGCAACGTGCACCCCAGCGTACTGGCCGTGACCGGCCCGCAGCAGTACGAGCAGGTGGTCAATGCCGTGCACGACGTGGTGCCGCCGCGCCAGGATCACAACCCGCTGATCGACCTGGTACCGCCCCAAGGCATCAAGCTGACCCCGCGTCACTATGCGTACCTGAAGATTTCCGAAGGCTGCAACCACAGCTGCAGCTTCTGCATCATCCCGTCGATGCGCGGCAAGCTGGTCAGCCGTCCGGTGGGTGACGTACTCGACGAGGCCCAGCGCCTGGTCAAGTCCGGCGTCAAGGAGCTGCTGGTGATCTCCCAGGACACCAGCGCCTACGGCGTCGACGTGAAATACCGCACCGGCTTCTGGAACGGCGCGCCGGTGAAAACCCGCATGACCGAACTCTGCGAAGCCCTCAGCAGCCTGGGCGTGTGGGTGCGCCTGCACTACGTCTACCCGTACCCGCACGTGGACGAGCTGATCCCGTTGATGGCCGCCGGCAAGATCCTGCCGTACCTGGACATCCCGTTCCAGCACGCCAGCCCGAAAGTGCTCAAGGCCATGAAACGCCCGGCCTTCGAAGACAAGACCCTGGCACGCATCAAGAACTGGCGCGAGATCTGCCCCGAGCTGATCATCCGTTCGACCTTCATCGTCGGCTTCCCCGGCGAAACCGAAGAAGACTTCCAGTACCTGCTGGACTGGCTGACCGAAGCGCAACTGGACCGTGTGGGCTGCTTCCAGTACTCGCCCGTGGAAGGTGCCCCGGCCAACCTGCTGGACCTGGCCGTGGTCCCGGATGACGTCAAGCAGGACCGTTGGGAGCGCTTCATGGCGCACCAACAGGCAATCAGCTCGGCGCGCCTGCAACTGCGTATCGGCAAGGAAATCGAAGTGCTGATCGATGAAGTCGACGAGCAAGGCGCAGTCGGCCGTTGCTTCTTCGATGCACCGGAAATCGACGGTAACGTGTTTATCGACGATGCCAGCGGCTTGAAGCCAGGTGACAAGGTCTGGTGCACGGTGACCGACGCCGATGAGTACGATCTGTGGGCTGAAAAGCGCGACTGATCGAAAAAACTTGAAAAGCCCTGCCTCTGGACAAGATGCGGGGCTTTTTTAGGTCTATCTTTTGCCCATCAGCACCCATCATCGCAAGGGGCAGCGGGCATGCGTCAGCATTCGGTTATCCACACACCTAAAGCCAGCGACTACGCAGAGCTGGCGCGCATCTGGGAGGCCTCGGTGCGGGCCACCCATGATTTTTTGCCGGACAGTTACATCGTATTGCTGAAAAACCTGCTGCTGACCCGCTACCTGGATTCGGTGATGCTGATCTGCACCAAAGACACACGCCAGCGTATTACCGGGTTTGCCGGGGTGGCGTGCGGTAAGGTGGAGATGCTGTTTATCGACCCGCAATACCGCGGGCAAGGCCTAGGCCGGCAGTTGCTGCGTTATGCGATCGAGCGCATGAACGCCGATGAACTCGACGTCAACGAGCAGAATCCCCAAGCCTTGGGGTTCTATTTCAAGCAGGGTTTCGAAGTGGTCGGACGCACCGAACATGACGGCCTGGGGCAGCCCTATCCGTTGCTGCACCTGCGCCTGCGCCAGCAACAACAAAGCGCCCGTCAGGGCTAAATGAAATGGGGCCGGGATTAACCGCGCCCACACAGGTACAATAGCCGCCCCCTTTTGTTACGGCCCTTGTCATGACTGACCCCATACGCCTCTCCAAACGCCTTATCGAACTGGTCGGTTGCTCCCGTCGGGAGGCTGAGCTGTTTATCGAAGGCGGCTGGGTCTCGGTGGACGGTGAAGTGATCGACGAGCCGCAATTCAAGATCACCACCCAGAAGGTCGAACTGGACCCGGAGGCCAAGGCCACCGCGCCAGAGCCGGTGACCATCCTGTTCCACGCCCCGGCCGGTGTCGATGCCGAGACGGCAATGGCCTCGATCAGCGCCGAAACCCTGTCCGAAGAACACCGCTTCAGCAAGCGTCCGCTCAAGGGCCACTTCCTGCGCCTGACCGCCAGCGCCGACCTGCAAGCCAAGGCCAGCGGCCTGCTGGTGTTTACCCAGGACTGGAAGATCCTGCGCAAGTTGACCGCCGATGCCGCCAAGATCGAGCAGGAATACGTGGTGGAGGTTGAAGGCGACATGGTTGCCCACGGCCTCAACCGCCTGAACCACGGCCTGACCTACAAAGGCAAAGAGCTGCCAGCCGTAAAAGCCAGCTGGCAGAACGAAAATCGCCTGCGCTTTGCGATGAAAAACCCGCAACCAGGCGTGATCGCCCTGTTCTGCGAAGCCGTTGGCCTGAAAGTCGTCGCTATCCGCCGCATTCGCATCGGCGGCGTGTCCATCGGCAAAGTGCCGGTTGGCCAATGGCGTTATCTGTCCGGCAAAGAAAAGTTCTAAACAGCCTCCCCCTTTCCAGGCTCCGCCCCCCCCGGCGGCGCCCACCGTTGAAAACCAGGATTGCCCACCATGATTCACAACGACGTACTGCGCAGCGTGCGCTACATGCTCGACATCAGCGACAACAAGATGGTCGAGCTTATCAAGCTCGGCGGCATGGACGTGACCAAGGAAGACCTGCTGACCTACCTCAAGAAAGACGAGGAAGAAGGCTTTGTGTTCTGTCCGGATGAGGTCATGGCCCACTTCCTCGATGGCCTGGTGATTTTCAAGCGCGGCAAGGACGAAAGCCGTCCGCCGCAGCCGATCGAAACCCCGGTGACCAACAACATCATCCTCAAGAAACTGCGTGTGGCCTTCGAACTGAAGGAGGACGACATGCACGCCATCCTCAAGGCTGCCGAATTCCCGGTGTCCAAGCCTGAGCTGAGCGCGCTGTTCCGCAAGTTCGGCCACACCAACTACCGCACCTGTGGTGACCAGTTGCTGCGCAACTTCCTCAAGGGCCTGACGCTGCGGGTTCGCACGTAAGCCATGGGTTACCAGGTCTCGCCGGTCGGTTTCGTACGCTCCTGCTTCAAGGAGAAGTTCGCCATCCCGCGCCAACCGCAACTGGCGCCTGCCGCGCGGGGCGTGCTGGAGTTGGTGGCGCCGTTCGACCAGGGCGAGGCGGTACAGGGACTGGAGCAGGTCAGCCACGTGTGGCTGTTGTTTCTGTTCCACCAGGCCCTGGAAGACAAGCCCCGCCTGAAAGTGCGCCCGCCCCGCCTGGGTGGCAACACGTCCATGGGGGTGTTTGCGACCCGCGCGACTCATCGGCCCAACGGGATTGGCCAGTCAGTGGTCAAGCTGGACAAGGTGGAGCCGGGCCGGCTGTGGATCTCCGGGATCGATTTGCTCGATGGCACCCCGGTATTGGATATCAAGCCGTATGTGCCCTACGCCGACATCATCGACACAGCCACCAACAGAATCGCCAGTGGTGCGCCGCAGCTGATTCCCGTGCAGTGGCTGAAGACGGCGCTGCAGCAGGCACAAGGCCACGCCCAGCGCCTTGGGGAACCGTTGGTGGAGTTGATCGACCAGTGTCTGGCACAGGATCCACGCCCGGCGTACCAGACGCCTGGGCCTGAACGCGAATACGGGGCGCAGTTCTGGGATGTGGATGTGCGCTGGCACTATCCAGAGGCCGGGATGATTTGTGTGCTGGAAGTGGTGCCGGCGGGATAAACCGGAAACCCAATGTGGGAGGGGGCTTGCTCCCGATGGCAGTGGATCAGTCAACGTGTATATCGACTGATCCACCGCCATCGGGAGCAAGCCCCCCTCCCACATTTTTTACCGCAGTTATTTCTCGACGAACGCGCGCTCGATCAAGTAATCACCCGGCTCACGCATGCGTGGCGAAACTTTCAGGCCGAAGCTGTTCAGCACTTCGCTGGTCTCGTCCAACATGCTTGGGCTGCCGCACAACATGGCGCGGTCGTCCTCGGGGTTGATCGGTGGCAGGCCGATGTCGCTGAACAGCTTGCCGCTGCGCATCAGGTCGGTCAGGCGGCCTTCGTTTTCGAACGGCTCGCGGGTCACGGTCGGGTAGTAGATCAACTTCTCACGCAGGGCCTCGCCGAAGAATTCGTTCTGCGGCAGGTGCTCGGTGATGAATTCGCGGTAGGCGACTTCGTTGACGTAGCGCACGCCGTGGCACAGGATCACTTTTTCGAAACGCTCGTAGGTTTCCGGGTCCTGGATCACGCTCATGAACGGAGCAAGACCGGTACCGGTGCTGAGCAGGTACAGGTGTTTGCCCGGCTTCAAATCGTCAAGCACCAGGGTGCCTGTCGGTTTTTTGCTGATGATGATCTCGTCGCCTTCCTTCAAGTGCTGCAATTGGGAAGTCAGCGGGCCATCCGGCACCTTGATGCTGAAGAACTCCAGATGCTCTTCCCAGTTCGGGCTGGCAATGGAGTAAGCGCGCATGAGCGGGCGGCCGTTGGGCTGTTGCAGGCCGATCATCACGAACTGACCGTTCTCGAAGCGCAGGCCCGGATCGCGGGTGCACTTGAAGCTGAACAGAGTGTCGTTCCAGTGATGAACACTGAGGACACGCTCGTGGTTCATGTTGCTCATGTACGGGGGACTCCTGGAAATGGGTCTGCGCCAAAGATGAAGTGCGCAATTGCACAGCATTCTAATGGCGGCGACAATATCTGTTAACTGGATTATTAAGATAAGGGTTATCGGTTATATCGATATGCGATTTACTCTCCGTCAACTGCAAGTCTTCGTCGCCGTCGCCCAGCAGGAAAGCGTCTCTCGCGCTGCTGGCCTTCTGGCCTTATCTCAATCCGCCGCCAGCACCTCGATTACCGAGCTGGAGCGTCAATCCAGCTGCCAATTATTCGACCGTGCCGGCAAGCGCCTGAGTCTCAACGCCTTGGGCCATCAGCTGTTGCCTCAAGCGGTGGCGCTGTTGGACCAGGCCAAGGAGATCGAAGACCTGCTCAACGGTAAGTCCGGCTTCGGCTCCCTGGCGGTCGGCGCGACCCTGACCATTGGCAATTACCTGGCCACCCTGCTGATCGGCAGCTTCATGCAGCAGCACCCCGAAAGCCAGGTGAAGCTGCATGTGCAGAACACTGCCAATATCGTGCACCAGGTTGCGCACTACGAAATTGACCTGGGTCTAATCGAAGGCGACTGCAGCCACCCCGATATCGAGGTGCAAACTTGGGTGGAAGATGAGCTGGTGGTGTTTTGCGCGCCCCAGCACCACTTGGCCAAGCGCGGCGTGGCCACCCTGGAAGAGTTGACCCATGAGGCCTGGATCCTGCGGGAGCAAGGCTCCGGCACGCGCCTGACCTTTGACCAGGCCATGCGCCATCACCGCAGCGCGCTGAATATCCGCCTGGAGCTGGAGCACACCGAGGCGATCAAACGGGCGGTGGAATCGGGTTTGGGCATCGGGTGTATTTCCCGGCTGGCGCTGCGCGATGCATTTCGCCGTGGCAGCCTGGTGCCCGTAGAAACCCCGGACCTGGACCTGGCCCGACAGTTCTACTTCATTTGGCATAAACAGAAATACCAGACCTCCGCGATGCGGGAGTTCCTGGAGCTGTGCCGCGCCTTCACCGCCGGGGTTCAGCGCAGCGACGAGATCGTGCTGCCGAGCATTGCCTGATCGTCAGATCAGGATCACGGCCCACACCAGGGTGATCATGGTCAACGCCACGAATTGCGCGGCGCTGCCCATGTCCTTGGCGTTTTTCGACAAGGGGTGGCGGTCGAGGGAAATACGGTCGATCGCCGCTTCTACCGCCGAATTGAGCAATTCAACGATCAAGGCCAACAGGCACACTGCAATCAGCAGCGCGCGCTCAACACGGCTGACGTGCAGGAAAAAACTCAGCGGGATCAGGATGACGTTCAACAAGACCAGTTGACGGAACGCCGCCTCACCGGTGAACGCCGCGCGCAGACCATCCAGGGAATAGCCCCCTGCATTGAAGATACGTTTGAGACCGGTTTGACCCTTGAAAGGCGACATAGACGTAGGCAACTGAACCAAAGAAGTGGGGAAACTAGATCACGCAAAGTCAAAAAAGCGTGAATCGATAACAACTTAATGCTGAGCAATTGACTCAAGTTGTTGCAAGAGCAGCGCCGCCTGGGTCCGCGTACGCACCCCCAATTTGCGAAAAATTGCCGTGACATGCGCCTTGATGGTCGCTTCCGACACACTCAGCTCATAGGCGATCTGCTTGTTCAGCAAACCTTCGCAGACCATGGTCAGCACTCGAAACTGCTGGGGCGTCAGGCTGGCCAAGCCATCACGGGCGGCCTTGGCTTCGTCGGACACGTTGATGTGTTCGAATGCCTGCGGCGGCCAGGACACATCACCGTCCAACACTGCGCGCACGGCCTTCTGAATATCTTCCATCGCGCTGGACTTTGGAATGAAGCCGCTGGCGCCAAACTCCTTGGAACGCACCACCACGTCGGCGTCTTCCTGGGCAGAGACCATCACCACGGGGATCTGCGGGTATTGCCCACGCAGGAGCACCAGCCCCGAGAAACCGTAGGCGCCGGGCATGTTCAGGTCGAGCAGCACCAGGTCCCAATCGGATTTTTCGGTAAGGCGGGTTTCCAGCTCGGCAATGCTGGCCACTTCAACCAGGCGCACGTCGGGGCCAAGGCCCAGGGTCACGGCCTGATGCAGCGCACTGCGAAACAGCGGGTGGTCATCGGCTATCAGGATTTCGTATGTGGCCATTGATTAAATGATCCTGTTTTTTATGGCAGCCCCGATGGGTTCGGGGTTCACCAATACACAAGGCGACAGCCAGGCAGCCATCGCCACAGGGTACGTTCAACGTCAAAAGCACTTGGAACGACGTCGAAAACTCACGGTTGCACCCCAATCGGCGCTCAGCATGCCCAGCGCAGCCTGGGGGGTCAAGCACTACGCCCATGGGCATTTTAGCGGGGTGCAGGTTTACGGTGCCATCATGCAAACGTCGTCTGGCTATAGCGTGGCTATATAGGGTGCAAGACGAGTATGGACGCTGTCGGTCGGGTCCAGTGGCAGCTGGAACTTGGCGGCCAGGTAATGGGTGCTGAATACGTCGAGGTAGGCGTCCAGCACTTCGCTGGCAGCAGCGTCATCGGCCAGTTCCAGGCACAGGGCGGCGACTTCGGCGGTGCAGAAATGGTCGTCACGCTTGGAGCGGCGCAGTTTGTAGCGCGAAAGCTGCTCAGGCGCCAGGCTCAATACCGGCAGATGCTCCAGATAGAGACTCTTGCGAAACATCTTGCGCGCTTCGCTCCAGGTGCCATCCAGCAGGATGAACAGCGGGCGCCTGCCTTCTGCCACCGTCACGGTACTGACGACACGCTCGGGCGCCACGAATTCGCCGGGGAACACGATGTAGGGCTGCCACTGCGGGTCAGCGAGCAGGGTAAGCAAATCCGGGTCGACTTCGGTGCGCGACCAGGCGAATGCCGTGGTGTCCTCGACCACGTCGGCGATCAGCCAGCCGGTGTTGCTGGGTTTCATGGGTTCGACATCGTGCATCAGCAGGCACATGGCGGACCTGGCCGCGACCTGGGGGCGCCAGGCACACAGGCAGTATTCGGGGATGACCCGGCAGCCGGGGCAGCGTTCGGCACGGGAGCCTCGATTGACGAAGGGCTTGATCGCGCGTGCCAGGCGCTGTGTACGCAGGCGAGAGACGGCGTGGCTCATCGGATGCGCCGTACAGAGGGGTAGATCGACACGGAGAAAACTCGTGGAAGGCTGAAGTGACCGCAGTTTACCAGCGATACGCCTGGCTGTAGTGGCAAGGGGTCACCTATAATTGCGCGCCACTGAACGCACAGCGCAGTGGCTGGTCTATGCACCAGTAACCGAATCAGGAGAGTTTCATGCTGCGTTCCATGCTGCGTCTTGCCGCCCCATCCATCGCACTTGCGCTGGTACTGCCCGTGGGCGCCCAGGCGGCCTCGCTGCTGGAGGCCCAAATGAACCGGAAGCTGCAAAGCGTCGCGACTGAAAGCAACAAGGACCTGCCGCGAGAAATCGACGAAAAAACCCTGGAAGTGGCCTACACCGTTGAGGGCATGCAACTGATCGATCACCTCAGCGTATTGCCTGATCGCGCCGAACAGATGCGCGCCAACCCCAAGGCGGTGTATTTCCAGCTGGGGCAAAGCGTGTGCCTGAACAAAGGTTATCGCGAGCTGATGGCCAAGGGCGCAGTGATGCGCTATGAAATCACCGAGAACAAGACCAATCGTCCTGTGGCATCGGTGAAATTCGTGGAAGCGGATTGCCCGGCACCAGCTGCCGCCAAGAAGAAAAAGTAATCTTCGCTTGCCCTTCGCGCGCTGCTGTCCAGTAGCGCGCACTCCCCTGCTTCATTTCCCTGCAGGCGGCTAAACTCCCTGCTGAGTGACCAATAAGCGGTTGCCAGCCAAGGGTTTTTCGGCCCATGATCAAGTCATCCTGATCGCCCGTTCATCACGGCTTCCACGCCGTTCTGTAACATTTCCAGGGCAAAAGAGGGTTGCCCTCCTGCGACGTGCAGTGCAAAGGTTTTTTAAATCACAAGGAATATACAGAGCCCGTTTGCTGCCTGGCGAACACGTGCAATGCCTTGGGTGTGCAGCGACACATGCAGTGTCGTGGCCCCCGGACGAATCTCTCGCCGCTGGCCCAGCCTCTGTGAAGAAGGAGAAGTTGAATGCCTTACGAACCGAATGACCACCTGCTCCGGCATTTTGAAGAAAACGGGGCCGACCTTACGCAACAGGTTGAAGCTCAGCTCCAGCAGATCGCCCCCAACAGCCCGAATATCCCCTTGTATCGCGACATGATCCTGACCGTGCTGCGCATGGCCCAGGACGACCGCAACCGCTGGAACGCCAAGATCACCTTGCAAGCCATTCGCGAACTGGACCACGCCTTCCGCGTACTCGAACAGTTCAAGGGGCGCCGCAAGGTCACGGTGTTCGGCTCGGCCCGCACCCCGGTGGAAAGCCCACTGTACGCCTTGGCCCGCGAGGTGGGTGCCGCACTGGCCCGTTCGGACCTGATGGTAATCACCGGTGGTGGCGGCGGCATCATGGCGGCGGCCCACGAAGGGGCAGGCCTGGAACACAGCCTGGGGTTCAATATCACCCTGCCGTTTGAACAGCATGCCAACCCGACCATCGATGGCACCGAGAACCTGCTGTCCTTCCACTTCTTCTTTACCCGCAAGCTATTCTTCGTCAAGGAAGCCGATGCGCTGGTGTTGTGCCCGGGTGGTTTCGGCACCCTGGATGAAGCCCTGGAAGTATTGACCCTGATCCAGACCGGCAAAAGCCCGCTGGTGCCGGTAGTGTTGCTGGATGCGCCCGGTGGCGGTTTCTGGCAAGGCGCCCTGGACTTTATCCGTAGCCAGCTGGAAGCCAATCGCTACATCCTGCCCACCGACCTCAAGCTGGTACGCCTGGTGTACAGCGCTGAAGAGGCAGTGGAAGAGATCAATCAGTTCTATGCCAACTTCCATTCCACACGCTGGTTGAAACGTGAGTTTGTGGTGCGCATGAATCACCCGCTCAGCGATCAAGCGCTGGCTCATTTGCAGAGTGAATTTGCCAGCCTGCGGTTGAGCGGAGAATTCCAGCAACTGGCCTATACCGGTGAGGAGCATGATGAGCCGAAGTTCAGCCATTTGACGCGGTTGGTGTTCAACTTCAATGGCCGCGACCAGGGCCGGTTGCGGGAGCTGGTGGATTACATCAACTTGCCGGAGAACTGGGCGCAGGCTCAGGGGAAGACGCAACATCGGGTAGCGCCGCAGCCGGCGTGAAATTCAGACATGCAGAATCCAGAAACGCAAAAAGGCCCGCTATTTTCATAGCGGGCCTTTTTGGGGCTTCAGGTTTGGTGTTTCAGGTTTAGATCGAAGGGGAGGCCATTGGGGCTGCTTCGCAGCCCAGCGCGGGGCAAGCCCGCTCACCACAAACAAGCCCGCTCACCACAACAAGCCCATTCACCACACAACAAGGTGTTCAGTCATCCATGTCTCGGCCACTTAATAAGCGGCTGATCATTTCCATCGAAAAACCGCGATAACTCAAGAAACGCCCCTGCTTGGCGCGTTCCCTGGCATCAATGGGGAGATGACCCGAGAATTTGCGGCGCCAGGTGTCTTCCAGTTGCGCCTGCCAACTGATACCGCACTCACGCAAGGCAAGGTCGATATCGGCGCGCTGTAAACCGCGCTGGCTCAGCTCTTCGCGAATACGCGCCGGGCCATAGCCGGACCGGGCTCGGTAGGAGACAAAACTTTCGAGATAACGGGCTTCCGAAAGCAGCCCCTCTTCCGTCAAACGGTCAAGGGCGGTTTCGATCATCTCAGGTTCCGCGCCGCGTTGACGCAGCTTACGCGTCAGCTCGACTCGACCATGCTCGCGGCGAGCGAGCAGGTCCATTGCGGTACGCCGAACGGCGACGAGTGTATCCAGTACAACGGTCATCGTTTATTTCAGATGTCAGTATCGGCTTCTTCTACTTCTTCAACCGGCTCGCGGTTGGCGGCAGCTTTCACGTCTGGTGCTGCGGTCAGCAGTTTGTCGCGGATCTGCTTCTCAAGCGTGGCAGCGATATCCGGGTTGTCCGCGAGGAACTTGGCCGAGTTGGCCTTGCCCTGACCGATCTTGCTGCCATTGTAGGCATACCAGGCACCGGATTTTTCAACGAAGCCGTGCAGCACGCCCAGGTCGATCATCTCGCCGTTCAGGTAGATACCCTTGCCGTAGAGAATCTGGAATTCAGCCTGGCGGAAAGGCGGAGCCACTTTGTTTTTCACGACCTTGACGCGGGTTTCGCTACCGACCACCTCGTCACCCTCTTTCACCGCGCCGGTACGGCGGATGTCCAGGCGGACCGACGCGTAGAACTTCAGCGCGTTACCACCGGTGGTGGTTTCCGGGCTACCGAACATCACGCCGATCTTCATGCGGATCTGGTTGATGAAGATCACCAGGCAGTTGGCGTTCTTGATGTTACCGGTGATTTTACGCAGCGCCTGGGACATCAGGCGGGCTTGCAGGCCCACGTGCATGTCGCCCATTTCGCCTTCGATTTCAGCCTTGGGTACCAGGGCTGCAACGGAGTCGACCACGATCACGTCGATGGCGTTGGAGCGCACCAGCATGTCGGTGATTTCCAGGGCTTGCTCACCGGTGTCCGGCTGGGACACCAGCAGGTCGTCAACGTTGACGCCCAGCTTGCCGGCGTATTCAGGATCCAGGGCGTGCTCGGCGTCGACGAACGCGCACGTAGCGCCCATTTTTTGCGCCTGGGCAATCACCGACAGGGTCAGGGTGGTTTTACCGGAAGATTCAGGACCGTAGATTTCAACGATACGGCCTTTTGGCAGGCCGCCAATGCCGAGCGCGATGTCCAGACCCAGAGAGCCAGTGGAAATAGCCGGGATCGCCTGACGGTCGTGATCGCCCATACGCATTACGGCACCCTTGCCGAATTGACGTTCGATCTGACCCAGGGCCGCAGCCAAGGCTTTCTTCTTGTTGTCGTCCATTAAAGTCCTCACGTAATCAATAAGGCCTGACGGCCAACACCTGTATAAGTAGACAGTATTGTTCCACAAAGATCGGAGATCGCCTACCCCTGATTTTCTATTTCTGCTGCAGCTCGTCGCAACAAGCCCTCCAGCGCGGCCTTCACCGTTTGTCGGCGGACCTCGTCGCGGTTGCCAGGGAAGTGCTGAAGCTCGGCCGTGACCTCCTCGCCAACGCCAAAGGCCAGCCACACGGTGCCCACCGGCTTGTCCACCGAACCACCATCGGGCCCCGCCACACCGCTGACCGCCACGGCAAAGCGCGCCAGGCTTTTCTCCTGGGCGCCGCGCACCATGGCCTCCACCACTTCCTGGCTGACCGCCCCAACCTTTGGAAACAAGGTTTCCGGCACATTCAGCTGCCGGGTCTTCTGCCGATTGGAATAGGTGACATACCCCGCCTCGAACCAGGCCGAACTCCCCGGGATCCGCGTAATGGCCTCGGCGATACCGCCACCGGTACAGGATTCCGCGGTGGTGACGTGGGCATTGAGCACCTGCAGGCGGCGGCCCAGGTCAGCGGCAAGTTGAGTGATTTCCTTCACGACGGTCTCCAGAAGTGGGCGGGGGTTTGCCTACCCTACAGGAGCAAATCACTCATGCAAGCGACAGGCTGGAACAAGAGATCAGCGGGCGACAGCGCGCACATATGCCTGGCAAGCGCGCAGCGCGATCAGTCCCTGGTCGCCGGCATCGGTGATGCCGATAATTCGCTGAGCATGCGCCGGGTCAAGTCGGGCTCGTGCGGCTGCATGAACCAGGCCGGTGGTGGCGGTGGCGGTTGGCATTGCACAGCCACGGGCAGGTTCGGTGGCGTCGAGAAGGACTGACAACCGCACATCAGCAGTGGCCAGACGGTCGCGCAGAGCAGCCTGGTTATGTTGGGCATCGCGCAATTCCCGGGCATGATGTTGGTCGCTGGCACTGAGCTGTTGCTCCAGGGCCAGTCGTTTGTCTTGTTCAGCCTGTTGTTGATGCAAGGCCGCCTGGCGTTGCTGGCTGAGCGCCTGCGCATGGGCAGAAGCCTGGCGCTCAAGCTGTCCCCCCAAGCGCCAGGCCTGGACCTGCCAGGTCACCGCCACCAACAGGCAAGCACCGATCAGTTGGTAGGCCCCTAGGAAACGCATAACACCGCCTTCGCCCGCGCCCACAGCCGCAAGCGATCCTCCAGCCCATTCAGCCCGCCATTGATACGCCGTGTAATGCTGGTGAACTGGTCCTTGTCGGCCAGCTCATTCAGGCCATTGACCTGCCAGAACCAGGCGGCCGACTCAACCGCCCATTGCGGTTGCTCCAGCAACATCGGCTCCCGTAACAGACGGTCATCACCAAACAGCGCCTGGCTGCATGCCAGGTAATTGCGCCGACCGGTGATCTGGATCAGTCCTCGGCCCCGGTACAACTGGCCGTCGCCATCCGCTTCGGGGCTATTGCCCAGGCGTGCGGCCAGGCTGCCGGTGTCGTATTTGCCCAGGTAGTGATCGCTGCCCAGTTCGCGCACGTAACGCAGCTCACCGGATTCGTGGCCGATCTGGGCGAGGAAGGCGGCAATGCGCCTGGCACGGTTAATCTCGAAGCGAACGAACGCCGCATTCAAGGGCATTAAAAAAACGCCCGCTCTAAGGCGGGCATCCGGCATGACGCCAAGCAGTTGGGGGAGTGTTATCACCATTGGTTTTACTCTCGAAAAGTAGCTATATCGACAACCCACCCGCCGTGATCGAACTGCGGTATCCCGTCACCGGATCGCCGACATGAACCACCTGCTTTATCGACCAGCGCCCCTGCATATAGGACGGCCAGCTCTCATCCAGCACTAACAACCCTTCCGCCGCCAACAATGGATTGCCCGGGCAATCGATCAGCAACTTCAAATTTTCACGCCCCACACGGCGTAGCTCACCTTCGGCAACAGCGCGGGCTTCGGCTTCGTTCTGGCAGCGTTGGCGCAAGGTCTTGAACGGCGCATTCCCCACCTGGACGACGCGCTGCTTGCCGGCGGAGGCATCCCACCAACTGGCACGGCAGCCTTGGTATTTCGAGCGGGATTTTTCGTCGAGCTTGGCGGTGATAAAGCTTTGTTCACCGGGGCGATTGTCATCCGTCACGGACAGCTTCACTTCCGGCAACAGCTGGCCGGAGAGCGACTTGACTTGGCCGGCTTCGGCCAATACATAGAGTTCGTTGAACGGTTTGGTGACTGCACTATAAAGTCGGGCAAGGCGCGAAATGAACGCCATGTCACTTTCGTTGGACTGGTCAATGTGCGCGATCGCAATCCCCTCCAGCGCCGGCGCCACTCGCGGTGAATAGCCGTGACGACTGACCAGTTGGCGAAACAGCGCGCCCAGGGTGGTCGGACCGTAGCTGGCGGATCGACGCTGGCGGTAACCCGTTGCATCGACCACGCTGAAGGGCGCCGCGGTGGCCACGATCATCAAGCGCATGGGAAACAGCACCGGTGTGCGTTGGGTGACGACAAACTCGCCCTTTTCCACCAACCCCGATTCCAGGTAACCGGCACGCAAGCCGATCTTGCCGTTCAGCGTGGGCAGGCCGTCCAGGCCCTCGATATTCAGGGTCAGCTCCAGCCGGTCGGTCTCAATGCCCGCGGCGTCGGTGTGGCTCCAGTGCATCAAGCGTTGATTGAGCAGCGCCGCGTTGGCGCCATAAAACTCCACGATAGGCGTAAATCCCTGTGCCATGCAGCCTCCTTAATCCCAGGCCAAAACGGGTCGCACAGCTCCGGGCCGAGCGTGCAGTTCAGGTACGATCACCCACACGCCGGCCGGCAGCACCGGGCCATATTCGGCAAGCTCGGGGTTCAGGCGCCAGAGGGTTTCTTCCGCCGTGTCGTCGCAACGGCCCACCTCCCGATAAAGCAACAGGTTGACCGAATCACCGGCAATACTTCGTACTCTACGCATTGGCGAACTCCTCCAACTCCAGCGTCCAGGCCATGACCATGGCAGTGCCGTCATCGATGACATTGCTCTGGGTTTCCACAATCGAATTGATCCGCCACAAGCCCCAGTTACGACCGATGCCGTCAACCAGGGGCAATGGCGCCCGCGCATTTTGCAGCGCGCGCAATTGGTCCAGGCGCTGCATGCCTACGCCGTACATGGCCGTGCCGCCGAATGTGAGTTTTTCCAGCTTCTGACCGCTCTGCCGCGACTGCGACTTGCTGGCAATAATCGCCAGGTCACTCCAGCCGCCATCGCTGGCACGGACCAACGAGGAATAGGCGAATCCTCGAGACAAGCCGAAAATAAAGTCGCCGAGTACCATTTGTTGTCGCATCAATCACCTCCTGGAGGATCGGCCAGTGCCGCGTTGCGTCGGATGCCCAGGGTGTCGGTGAGCATCGGCAGACACTGAAACTGCAGCGCCTGGATCACCTGGTTGACGACCTGCTGGGCATCGGCGGGGTTTACACCGGTGATCTGGATGCTCGGGGCGAGGGTCACTTGCACGTTGTCCGTGCGTGCACCGCTGAGTTCCTTGCTCACCGCACCGGGCGTTGGCAGGCGATCACTTGAGCCGAACAACTGGTTACCGAGCCAGGCTCCCGCCTCACTGCCCAGCAAACCACCGATTGCCCCCCCGACAGCAGTACCAACACCAGGAAAAACCATCGTGCCAATGGCCGCACCTGCGGAGGCACCGGCCCAGGCGCCACCGGCGGTGCTGAGGCCTGAGCCGACGGCTTTTGCGTCGCCATTGCGGACACCTTGGATCACGTCAGTGGCGACGGAGGCATATTTCAGAGGGCCAAGTCGGCGAACGCCGGTTGACTCAAGTTTGGCAAGTACTCCGGTTAGTCCACCGGCGGGGATATTCGACGAGCTGGGCACTGCACCGACAAAGGATTGCAAGCCTTGCAAGGGGGCTCCCGAATGAAAGCCCATTTGCGAGCCCCCTACCCAGTTACCGGTGCGTTCGGACACACGACGAAGCGGTGAGCCGCGCCCACCGATTTTTTTACGGCCTTTGATCATCTTGCCAATCTTGTCGATAGCAAGATCAATAAGTTTATCCGCGGCTTTGCTCTTGGCAGAGTCCCATAACGTATCCAAGGCCGACTTGCCCGCGTCGGCAGAAGGATCGGCAGGCGGCGCCTTCGGCTCATTTTTCAACGCGCCCGCAGTGACACCAGCCTCTCTCGGTGCCAAAGAGTTGCTGTTGATGAACAACGTACTATTGAGCGTTTCCAACGTCTCACGCAGCCGCACTTGCTCCTGCGTCAGGGCATTGATATCCACACTCAGCGTGGCCAACGTAGAGCCGAGCGTAAACTGCGGGTGCGATGCAGCCTCCAGGCTTACAGGCGCCACAGCACGTGTGGAAAACGGGGCGAGTGCATTGCCCAGATCCGCCTCGCCGAACATCCAGCGCAGGTCTTCCTGGACGAGCTTGATCCCGTATTTAGTCTCTTGCATCCCGCTCTACTCCTGTTTAACGCCAAGCCGAGTGATCGCGATGTCGTAGCGGCGTAATGCTTTTGCGGCGTCCCAAGCAAGGATCTCCGCTTCATTGACCGAATACACCAGCGGCACCACATCGAGGATTACATCGATGTCGCGTTGCGAAAGAAGGCCGCCGGTTGATTTAAAAAATCGTCGATACGCTCCTGCAGCTGCGTCCAGTCGGGCACGGTCAGGCCGGCCAGGTCGGGGATCATCAAGCCGGTGCAATGCGCAGTGATGAACTCGGCGCGCTCTTTGTTGGTGGGGAGTTTTTTCATCACCTTGGTGGCGCGCAGGGCGGGCATTTCCAGTGGCAGAACGGTGAGGCTGCGACCCGCAGCCTCGAGGGGCAGCAACAATCGGACCGGCTGGTCGTGGGCCGATTCCTCAGCCTCACCGCGGAAAAACGACGCAGGGCGCGTCGACATCTCATGTACGTATTGGGCGATGGTCACGTAGTCCGGGCGCTTGAGCTGGTCGAGCTCTTTTTCCGACAGGCCGGTGGCGAGTTTCGCCAGTTCGAAAAACTGATCGTCCTCGTCGTCACCGGCCCGGGCCAGCGCTTCTTTTTGCGCGGCGTAGTACAGCGGCTTGAGTTGCACCTGCTGGATCGTCGCGCCGGTGTCGGCGGTGATCGGAGACAGCAGGAGGTGCAGCGGTGGCATCCAGGCCATGGGGCAATTCCTTGATGAAGTAAGGGGCGAGCACGCCCGCCCCCGGGGAGTTACGGCATCAGCACCGCACGGCGGGCATCGCCGAGGATGTCGACACCATTGAGCACGAACTTCTGGGTGCGCACGTCGATGTCGATGACCGGGATGCCGTTTTCCAGGCGGTTGTAAGTGCGGCAGGAAAGCTCAAGCGTGGTGAGAGCCTTGTCGCCCATCTTCAACTTGGCTTCGACCAGGGATTTCAGCTTGCCGCCGACCGTGTGATAGGTGAAGTAGGTCTTGCCGTCCTGATCCTGGCCGGCTTCCCGCACGTTCAGCAGGATGTCATCCCCCAGGCGCACGCCCAGGGCCAGCATGATTTCCGGGCCGGCACCTTGCAGCACCAGGGTGGCATTGAGCACCTTGCCGCTCTTGGCCATTTCTTCGGCGATAAAGCGCCCGCCGGACATGGACTCCATGTCGAACTCGATCTTCGGCGGAGTGAACTCCTCGACCGTCGCGGACAACGGCAGGCCTTGAAGGGTGGCCGCAATGGCCTGTCTGACTCGATTGGTAAACATTAGAGAACGTCCTCCAGGAACTGCTCGATGATTTCATCGCGGGCGTTGAGTTGATAAATCATGTGTTCGTTCGGCGCATAGCGGCCGTAATCGATAACGATGAACCAGGTGCCGTTCTTGTACTTCTCGACACTGTTGAGCTCCGGGTGCAGGTACACGCTGCCGCCGGGAATGGTTTCGTCGGCGACCAGGGTTTGCAGCCAGTCGTTGATGCGCTTGACCTCCTGGTCCATGAAGGACTTGGTGAGGTTCTTGGCCATGGCTTTCTGGCCCGCCTTGACCAGCTTGCGGCTGATGGCATCTTCCAGCCCGACATAGCTGATGAACTTGCCGGTGATGGAGCGGTTACCCAGCAGCGAAAAACCGCCGAGGATGGTGCGGGCGTAGTAGCTCACGCCGTAACGGTTGAGCAGGTCGCCTTCGGTGGAGGTGTCGAGGATGTTGTACTCGACCACGCGGGAAACGTCCTCGGCGAACGTCACCTGGTTACCCGGGCTTTCCCATTGCTTGACCTTGGCCAGCGCAGCGATCGCCAGGGACGACGGCGCAAGGAACACGTTTTTCTTCGCCGCCTTGGAGTACACCGACGGCATGTTGTGCACCAGCAGGCAACGGTCGAAACCAAGCTCGGCACCGCCCAGTTCGCCGCTGTAGGTCACCTGGTCGGCCACCGCCGCGTCCTTGCCATCCAGCACCACACGGGCCTTGATGCGCTTGCCGAAGGCCGCGAACTCACCCGCCACAGCCTTGGTACCGGTGAAGCCTGGGGCGCCGATAATGGTCAGGTCTTCCGGCACGCTGGCCAGTGCCGCCAGGCCCAGCTTGCGACCGGTGACCGGCTCGTTGCCGCCGATTACATTATTGAGGGTGTCCGCCGGGGTGGCGCCCTCCTCCACGATCACCACGTAGACCGGCACCTTGACCACTTTGAGGATCTGGTAGACCGCGTGGAACAGCGTGCCAGACTCCGCACCGGTAGGGTCCAGCAGCGCCTGGGTGGTGAAACTGTTGATACGGAATGGCGCGTTTTTCGGGATCGACGCATGGGCATTCGGCGCGGTGCCGACCAGGCCGATCACGTTATCGCCGAGGCCACCCATGGCCTCGGGGGATTCGGTGGCATTGACGGTGATGCCGTTGTGCTCGAAGTTCAGAACCTCAGCCATGGTTAGTCAGCCTTCTTGGTAGTGGCCTTTTTGGCCGGGGTGGCGTTGAGGACGCTGGTCAGTTCCAGGCGGCCGGCGGTGCGCAGGGCGGATGCTTCGACGTCCAGCAGGTCCAGTTCCTCGCCGACGGTGGACCAATGGCCACCTTCGGTTGGGAATGGGATGAGGACGGTGTAGGTTTGGCGGTGGGTCATAGGTGGGATCTCCAGGCACAAAAAAACCGCTCAGGGCGGCGGGTCATTCAACTCGGGAAAGAAAACGCCCCGTCAGTGCAGGGCGTTATTTGGTTAGTTCGGCAATCCAGGGCGCAGCTATGGGACGGTGCTCGCTATCCGGGAAGGCGGATGATTGCGGCCAGTCGCGCAGAGATTGCACATACAGCAGCAATTCAGAAAACTGCTCATCCTTCAGCGTGGTTTCAGTGCCAATTTCAAGTTGATCGCGATGACGCTCACGCAGCCATTTAACTCGTTCAATTTCCGCGTCTCTCCACATGCGCTCAACACCTTCAAGCTCGACCTCAAAGACCGGGGCATTGATCAAGTAGGGCTGCCCGTTGTTATCGTGCGCCCGGACCTTCCCTCGTTCTGGATTTGCTATGACCCGTAGAAAAACTTCATCCGAGATTTCCACTGCATCGCCCGGAATACTCTCGCCATGCATCGCTGGCAAGTACGTGCAGCCTGTTGATGGACTGTAAAAACGCATAGATTCTCCTTATCTGCCGAATGCAAACCAGCGCGCGACAACGGTTGCCACAGATGAAACTTGCTTATCGCACGTCAAGTACATGCCTTTTTTCGTCACCTGATGCACATAAGACCCGATCACGGAACTCAGAATGCCGCTCTCTACAGTCCAGTCGGCATAGAGCACAGAAATTGGGAACTCAACAGGAAATGAAACGGCCAGTAAGCTATCGCCATCTGTCTGATATTCAACGGCGCCCCATTGAATAACCAAGCCGCCTAACCAACTTGGGAAAACGAAATAACCCGTTGGGGTAAAACTTGCGGCAAAACCCAGGCGCAGCTTTTTTGGTGTAACCATTACCAAATCATTTGCGCTATCAAGCATTTGCACAGCAGTGGCGACCTTTGCGGTGCCTTGGTTGAGTTCGGTCGCTTGGGCAGCCAATGCCGCGAGGGCTGCAATATTAATACTTCCCTGATTGATGGGGGCGTTCCAGGCCTTGATGCACCACATCACTGCAAGGTTCCGCGGTCGGGTCTCAGTATCACCTGTAAAGCCCACGTTGTAGAGCGTGTCGTAAGTATTGCCGCCGAGAGACTTGGCACCTGTCGCGATTGCGGCAGAGTTGATACCTGTTTGATTAGGCGGAGTATGGGTATGGCTCTTGAATGCATCGGCCTGGTAACCACCGATAGTACGGCCTGGGTCTATGCCTCGCCCATGATCCCAGCCTCGAAAAAACTCTCCGCGTGATTCAGGCAATCGCGTGTAATCCGCCGCATCCCCCGCAACGTTGAATTTCCTCGCCAAATACGCAGCAAGATCCGGATAAAGGTCATCCTTGAACAGACTGTTATCCAGCTCCAAATACCCAGGCGGAACAGCCCCCAAGGGAAACGGCACCATCACCCCAACCGGCAACGCCGAAGCCTTGGCAATCATCGCCTCAATCTCAGCCTTGGAATACGTCCCCTTCGCCAGGTAGTCCATCACCCAAGCCCGAGTTGCCTTCACCACCGTGTCATCAATCAACAACGTCACGATCGACGCATTACTCGTCTCAAAGATCGAGCGAATATAAAACTCTTTCCCCGATCCCGACGTCGCCAGCACCGGTTTATACGACTCCGGATATTTAACGACGGCATACAAGATCCCGGTGTCCGTCCACAGTCCGGCTTCCCGCACATACCAGCCGCCGACATCCGATGGAATGGTGACTTCGGCCATCAGCCAGTTGGCGTTTTTCTCGTCCTGGAACAGCGCATTCAGCGGCCCGCGCCAGACTTCGCGCTTGAGCGCCTTGGCGTTGGCGTCGGGATTGTAGACGGCACCGTTGCCGTCACCGACGGAAATCTGCGCCAGTTTGATCGGCACGCCAGCCGCCTTGCAGGCGGTTTCGTAGGCGATCCCCGCATTCGTGAGCAGGGTGTAATAGTCAGCCATTTAGTGCTCCTGTGGATAAAGGGTGGTGGTTTCGACGCTGTACAGACCGGCCGCCATAAAGGCGCGGCCCGAGGCCTCGACGCCCGCCAGCACGTTTGGGTAGATCATGGTGAGTTCGCCGCACAGCGTGGCGGCGCCAATGCTGTGACGGCCGAAAGCGCTCAGTCCCACGGAGATCGACAGGATGTCGCGTTCGCTTTTGGCATCGGCCAGGCGGCGGTCGAGTCGGGCATCGATGGTTTCGCTGTAGGGCAAATCGGTCCAGGCGCGTACGGCAAAGCTGTAGGGCACGCCCGGTGGTTTCTGTTCGTACCAGGCGCGCACTTCAGGGCTGAGTTGCAGGCCCTTGGCGGCATTTTCCAAGGCCTGCCGGGTGCCGGCCCGGCGCGCGGTGGGCCAGGCGAGTTTGACGGTCAGGCGCTTCTCGGCCTCAGGGGCTGTGGCGCCCCACTCGTTGACCGCCCGGTCCGCCGCTAGGTAGGGCAAGAACGCCGCGGGTGTACGATCCGGGTCCATCAGTTCGGGAAACGGTGGGGTGACCCGCTCCAGCAACGTACCAAACCCCAGGTCCAAAGCCTTCTCCAGCGGTGAGCTGTTGGCAGGCAACAAGCTCGCTTTGGGTTCACTCATAGCGTGCGCACCTCCACCTCGACGCCCCTGCAATACGGGGCCTGGAATGCCGTGCTGATGATCGGCGCCAGCGGCTCGAGGATCTGCAATTGCGCGGCGCCGGCGCTGTGGATCGCATAGTCGATCCAACTTGGATCCACCCGTCCTTCCAGGCGATGGCAGGACTCTGCATAGTCTTGCAGCAATTTCTGCGCGGCGACTTGGGTGAGTCCGGAATCGGGACCGGCGTTGATCCTGGCCACTACGCGAATTTTGTACGGCAGGATTTGCGCACCTTGGACGGTGACCAGGTCGGTCTCAGGCCGTACATCGGGCCGTGCGAAATGTCGCCGTACGCCGTCAAGCAAATCGTCGCACGGCGTGCCATCTCCTTCCCTTGAAAGCACGGTGACCCTCACTTCGCCAGGCGCCGTGCGCCGTCCGT
Source organism: Pseudomonas sp. NFX5 (assembly GCF_049132125.1). NCBI lineage: Bacteria > Pseudomonadati > Pseudomonadota > Gammaproteobacteria > Pseudomonadales > Pseudomonadaceae > Pseudomonas > Pseudomonas sp. NFX5. The sequence goes on along the minus strand of NZ_JAFMZG010000030.1, from coordinate 85,771 downwards.
TGCCATCCTTGACCCGGGCCGCGTAGCCATCCGGATCGAAGGTGTAGCTGACGGTCACCACGCCCGGTGTGGCGCTTTGCACCTTGACCGACGGCCGCTCGCCGAGGGTGAAGACTTCGCGGCGATACTGCATCCGCGAACCCGCCGCCGGCGCATGGGGTGCCAGGTAATAGCGCAGGCGCGCGTCGTCGTCGCTTTCCAGGGTGGGTGGCACCGGTGGGAAAGCCGCCGGGTCGCCGGGGTCGAGCACTTGGCGCTCCAGGCACATATCGGCCAGGCGCGCATCCAGGTTGCTGCCGGTGGCCCACCACGCCAGCATCTGCTTGATGCGGGCGTTGTATTTACGTTCGTGGGTTTGCAGGCGTACGCAAAAAACTTCCAGGGCCAGTGTCAGCAGCTCGCTCTCGTTGTCGAGGCTGACCTTGAGTCTGGCCGCGCTTTGCGGCGCACGGGCGGCGACGTAGTCGACGACAAACGCCTTGAATTCCGCCAGCAGCGGTTCGAACTCATCGACCGCGATAATCGCCGGCTCCGCCAGTTGGTTCTGGCCTGGGATCAGCATGCTCATGTCACGACCTCGAAGGATTGTTGGCGGTTTTTCCAGGTGCCGGCAAAACGCAGCAATAACCCGGCGCCCTGGCGGGTGGCGACGATGACCTGGGGCTGGAAGTCGGCAATGCCGTTCTGGCTGTTGTAGAACGCTTGCGCGGCGTGGCTTTGGGCGAGGATCAACAGGTCATCGCCAAGGTTCTGGCCGAGCAGTTGCGGGATCATCGAGCCGTACAACGGGCGCTTCTGGCGAGTGCCCAAGGGGGTGGTCAGCGCTCGGGTGGCACGCTGTACGAATTGCAGCCAGTCATCCACGGCTGCCCCGGTCTTCCTATCGATTCCGATCATGGCAAATCCTTATGCGCGGCTGATCACGCGGCCCTGGTGATCCACCAGCGGGCCGCTCAAATGCACGCCGGCGGCATCCAGCGAGAGGCCGGTGGCGCCGAGTTGCAGGGTGATGCCCTGGGCACTCAGGATCAGGCTGGCAGCGCCGACCTTGATGTCGACCTGTTCGCGGGATCCGCTGAACGTGGTTGGGCCGTTAATCCAGTTGAAGGTGTGGCTGGCATCGTCGTAGTCGCTTTGGGTGCCATCCTGATGGCGCCGCCGGGTCAGCGAGGCGACGCTGGACACGGGAGGAAACAGACTGCTGTTCAGCCCGAACAGCGCCACCGACTGCGTGCCCCCTTCCCCGCCGCCGTAGTTGAGCAACAGGCATTGCTCGCCCACCGACGGAATACGGGTTTCGGTCTGCGCACCGGCGCTGGGGTTGAAGAACCGAATCGCCGGGGTAAGCAACTCACCATGGCTGACCTTGCAGGTATTGCTGGCGGCGTCGACCTCCTGGCACACGCCAATGCGGCAGAAACTGTCCGCGCGTCGATACAGGTCTTCGAGCTGGGCTTCCATTTCCGCCAGGCGCTCGACAATCGGCCCCAATTGCATGCGTAACAATGCGTCGAACATGGACTACTCCTGCAGGGGCCGATATTGATCCGGATCGTCGATGTCCGAGACTTCCCAGGTGCGGGCAAACAGCGGTGTGCCGGTGGGATCCTCGATCAATGACGGGCCGAGATAGAGGGTTTGGGTGAAAGACACGGTCCAGGTGTCGTAGTCCGTTTCGGCGCTGGCGAGCCCAGAGGGCGCCGCGACGACAGCCGTGGGTAAATCGCACTGGTCCGACGGCAGGCCCCAGCGGTTATCCAGGGCCAGGTCCATCAATTGGCTGGCCAGGTCACACGCGTCAAAAGGCGCCGCCGCGCTGGCGACCGTAACCCTGAGTGATACCGACAAGGCATGCGCCTTGCGCCCTTCGCGGGAACGCACGCCGGGGCCGTTGCGTTCCACGCTGATCAGCACGCCGGTGTGATCCCCGGCGCCGCCAACGTCCTGGTGGTTGCCTACCTGCAGTTGCGGGAAGGCACGCTTCAGCGCCCCCTCAATGGCTACAGGCAGTTGGGAGGGTTTTTCGATAAGTGTCATCAGTTGCGTCCTTGCAGCAGTTACTGCTGATCCGAGCGGGATGTGGGCGCTTCGTTGACCCCGATGCGCTTGGCCGCCCAGCGTTCATAAAGGCCGATGGCGACGTCCGCGCCGGCCATGGCCGTCAGGCAACCAATGGCGCCGGCGGTCCAGATCGACATGCCGGCGGCGTAGCACAGCATCAATGCCGAGACCCCGCAGACCATGCACGCCCCAGACCGCAGGGCCAGGCGCCGGACCAGCGACCAACCGCGGGCGCCCTCCTTGTCGGCGCGCCACATTTCGCCGGATACACCGCCAATCAGCGCCAGTGCGATCACCAGCCAGATAGGCATTTCCGCTAACGCTTGCTGCTCGTTTGTCATGTCACGCCTCCTGGCTGAGTAACGCCGGCAAACACCGGCTTTTGGGTAAATCCATGTATAGGTAGGCATTCCAAAAAGCCCGGTTGCCCAGGCTTTTCAGTAATGCGGTCCAGCTTCGATCTTTCGGCGCTACTGGCGCGGTACGGATCTTTCCTCGATGTTTTTCCGACCACGATCCCTGTCTGCCGGATAACTGCTTCTGGTGCTTTACGCTGCACACCCGGGTCAGTTGCCAACCCTCTGAACCGTTAAGGCCGGTTCATCGCTGCCTGTTGCTGAAGCGGTGTCACTAAAGAGCGTCGGCATCCTTGCCGGTGTTGGCTGGCGTCCCTGCCATCGCTCTGATGGCGTCCCTGCCGATGTTGCGTGCCTTCCTTGTCTTCCTTGGCAGCATCCTTGCCGCCTCCACCACCTTATTGGCTGGCTTGAGATGAAGGATATGCATGTATGCATATACAGTCAATGCACTAGTGCATTTATTTTCAGCCAACTCATGCACAAATGCATTTTCGACCTTGCAGGCAAAGGGTTTGGCGATTTTCTACAGACGAAAAAAAGCCCGCTCGATGGCGGGCTCTCTCTTACGCAAGGAGGTCAACGGGCGTACATACCCCACCAGAACACATGCCCAAGGATGCTGATCTGCTCATCCTGGATATCCTGGAAGCTGTAGTCCTCATCCGGGTGTTCATCGCGATTGAAACTGCGCAGGCGAATCCCGGAAGGCAGGCGATAGAGCTGTTTAACCCGCAGCTGGCCATTGTGATTGATGGCATACAAGTCGCCATCGACGATGTCGCCGATGCCACTTTTGCCAGCATTTACGCCGACCGTCGCGCCGTCGCGCAGTACCGGCAACATACTGTTGCCGCGCACCGTTACACACTTGGCCTGGTCGAACTGCACACCGTTATGCCGCAGGCTGCGCTTTCCAAAACGCAGGCTGGCCTTCTCGCTTTCCTCGATGACGAATCTTCCTGATCCAGCAGCCAATTCAACCTCGCGCAGAAAGGGGATCGACACCTCGTCATCATTAACGGGGGTGTCATCGTCCCACAGGCTTATATCCTTGAGTTCCGAATGCATCGGGTCGCGCCCGTCATCGCGCAAAGCCCCCACCGCCGCGCGCCCGCGCAGTTGATCGGTGCTGACGCGGAAGTACTCGGCGATGCGCGAGATGTGTTTATCCGACGGATCAACGATCTTGCCGCTGAGAATCCGGGACAACGTGGATTGAGGCACGCCAGTACGCCGGTGAAGCTCCGTGGGGGAGATCCGGTCGCGGTCCAGCAGTTCTCTTAAGACGATAGAAACGTTGCGTTTTTGCATAGCGGCGATAGTGACGGGAGTTTTTGGGGTTGGCAAATGCTAATTTGCATATTCCATGCACATCTGCGGAACTTCCGGGCAAAATAATGTCAATTTGGCATGATCACCGCGGTACTTGATGCGATGCGCTCAAACAGCGCCAGGCTATTCCTGGCGAGCCAAGGAAGAAAACAATGAAACTCGTGCTTGCCATTTTGTTGATGTTCAGTGGGTACACCTTTGCGGCAAGTTGCACCAGCATCAGCGACTCTGACCAACGAGCCTACTGCAACGCCCAGCAAAGTGGCTCCAGCTGCGAAAACATCAGCAATAGCGATTTGCGCACTCAGTGCAACGCAATGAAGCGTTGATCAGGATGGGCTAAGGGACAAAAAGGGTCGCCCGCACTTTTATTTACGTTCTACCTATCCGTTCATGACCTGCGAAGCCCCCAACCTTGCGTGCTAACCTTGCCGCCAACACCCATTCACCTCAATTTAAAGCGGTATGCGGAAGACCACGAATGACCGAATGGAGAAATCAGAGCTTCTGGGGCAAGGCGTGGATATACGCCGTGCTGGCGCTCCTAATGTTGATTTCCGACGGCGCAGACTTAAGCTCGCTGGGCAGCGGGGGCTCTAATCGCAAGCGGGTCTTCAGCCCCGGGTTCATTGTGCTGTGCTGTTTCGTCGCGGTGATTGAATTGATAGTGCTGAACCATTTCTATGGGGCGAACTGATGAGTCGAGAGCACAGCGTTAAAAACCACCCCGTCAAGCATGGCAACCCGCCCCAGTGCCGACGGCGCCTTATATCTGCAAAGTGACCAGCTCTGCTATCGTGCCCCCCTCTTATAGAAATGGAAGCTTCGAAGAATGGACTCATGGAAGACTCTGGCAATCGCTGTCATGGTATTGATCGGCGCCCCAGCAGTGGCCGCAGAAAACGCCAACCCTTTCGATAAAGCGCTGATGTACACGACGTTCGTGCCCACCATCCTGATTGGGGGAGCCAGCGCTCTCACGACCGATGCGCCAAAGCTTTTCACATCGTCCAAAACCGATGCCCTTGCCTTTATCGGTTCGGACGGCGAGATCCGCGGTGCTGAGTTCGAACAGGCATCTCGGTACTATCGCTCGACCTACGCCTCGCCTCTTATGTCCGACATGCAACTGGCCAAGGCGATCGCCTCATCGTACTGAGGGAGGTATTTTCGGCTGCGTGCCAACAGCGACACGTCCCTGCAGAAGCGTTGCGCATTTAAACAAATGCGCCATCCCACTTTGCGTTTTACCTATCCGTTTGCGACCTGCGAAGGGCCGACCTCGCGTGTTAACCTTGCGGCCATTGCAAAATCAGCAGGGCCGAGTGCCCCACCTTTGCCCCACTCCTTTCAACGAATTTGCCTATTATCCAATGAGTAAAAACACGTCCGATCTGTCCTCCCACACCCCGATGATGCAGCAGTATGGGCTTGATGTGGCCTTGGGCCTTTCCATACGCGGCTTTCAGCCCAACCCTGTCTAAAACTCTGGCGTCATTCCTGAAGCTTTAAGGCCAATGAAACCGGATTAGACACAGGTAGTATTAGACAGCAAGCCACCCTCCCCGGCGTCCTGCCGACGAACACCACTCCCAAATCCTTTGCACCTCGATTACTGTATACGCATACAGCATTTGAGTTTCCCACCATGAACATCGACGAAGACACCTCAGCGTGGCTTGGCTGCCACACGCCTCTGGAAATGTACCAGCACCAGTGCGCGCTGCTCGAGGATGAGCTCATTCAGACCCAGGCTATGCTACGAAAGGCTCGCGCCAATGTCGCAGGCCTGGTGCAGATGAACGACCTGCTGGCCACGGGGAAGGCCAAGGCTGAAACAGAACTCAGGCTGGCTATTGCAAACCTGAGTAGCGCGAACCTCCAAAACTCAGAAATGAGCAAAGAGATCATGGGCCTGAAGATGATCGCGAGTCAGAACGAGCATTTCCGCGTTGAGAACCAGCGCCTTCGGCTGGAGCTTGGGGTGCTCAAGGGGCCGCAGCCCTGACTTAGTATGGATCACGGAACGTCCTTGAAAAAGACATGGCGACCCAGGCGCAGAGTCTCCTTTGCCTTCGCTGCCCATGCCGGCGGCTTCGGCATGGTAGTGGCGTAATAGTGGGTAGCGCCGCCGGTTGGATCTGGCACCGTGCCGGACATCACCTGGTCAGCCGCCTTCTGAGCCTGGGCGAACTGCGCGGCCGGGATCGGCTTAGCGCCACTCAGGTAGGCGTAGTTCGGGTCGTTCTGGTTCCAGCAGCTGAACTGCCACGGCTTCAGGCAAACCCCGGCATAGCCCTCCCCCCACCAGGACTTGGCCTTGCCGTCGAACACCCGATTGCGAATGGTCCAGGCAACTGCGATCTGTCCGGCCAGGCCTTCCCCGCGCGCCTCGCCCCACAGCGTGCGGGCCAACACGTCATGATCTTTCTCAGCTGTGCTCATAGTTTTCTCCAGGCAAAAAAAACCGCGTAAGCGGGCTAATAAATTTCACTTAACAATACTAATCCGGCAACTGCTGCTGGGTGATCGGCATAGCGTTCTGCCTCAAAAGAATTCGTCGTATAACTGGGCCATAGTCCCGTCATAGTGAAACGTATTTCGCCTGGCGATTGTTTGTTGATCGCCAGTCAAGTAGACGCCGTAGACTTTTCCATCAAATTCAACCATGGACAGGTCACTGGTATTTTTACCCTCAGTGCCAGGTTCTGCATCAAGTAAATAGCTGCCTGCCGGGTTTTGCCCCTTGCTGGTGAAATAGCTGAACGTAAAACAGTTATCAGATGACTTCGCCGCGCGCGTGACGAATTTACCGGATACTGATTTCAAGAACGTCAGCAGGAATGCGTTGCGATCGGGCACCCAGTGGATACTTGGGCAGCCTACGTATTCCCCCGGAGCGCCGAGGCGGCCACCCTTGTAAACCCAGCTCACCAGATCTGGAGATTCCGCAAAGTAAATAGCTGGGCCTTGATCATTGGATATCTCAACAATGGCGCGCCACTTGCTATCGCTCTTTGTAATGTCCAAGTTATAGAATTTGAACGGCGAGTTGACCAGTAGCGCGTCAATGGGGGCAGATGGCGCAAAGGTGATAGGGTCAAGCGTGGACTTTATGATTTTGTTGTTATACGACGCCCAGTTCGTATTGCCGAACACGTGGATAACCTGCGCATCGTCAACCACTACAGTACCCATGCCGCCTGACCATGGGTGTGATGCTAGCAATTGGTCTGTAAAATAATCCCGGATTTCGAGCGTGTGCGCGAATGTCGAAAACCAGTCTCGCCTGAATGCTGCTTCTAGCAGCCTTCCTTGGTGAACGAAAAGCGCACACTCCAAACGACTATCTAGCTTGGTTTTTTCGATTGAGCTTATTGTAGTCAAAAGGTTAATCCTCTCGCGTTAAAGATATGGTTTAATCTTTGTAACTAAAGCGCATTTCGCATACTTTCAAAATGTATTACGCCAACATAATTTAATTGCTAAATTATTCAGCAATATTTTCTCGCACGCATGATTTGCAAAATCAGATTTATTTCGAGAGAATGCGCCTTATCACTAAAAGGATTTTAACTGTGTCCATACCTAGAATCTTGGCAGCATTGGCATTTATCTGTGTATCCGCTCACACCCAGGCCTCAAGTTCAAGCCACCCACCGCTGGTTGATTTTTCACTACAGAGCGGAAATTACAAAATATCTGAAGCGGCGCTAGGGGGTGGAAGTTATGTGGTTGAGGTCCACCTCGTTAAAAATGGCGATGGGTACGATCTCTTTCATCAGTGCGAAATAAACAAGGTTTGTCTGATAAAAAATGCGCAGATTAGTACATCACCGCAGAAGTCATCACCACCAATAATGAAGGAATCTTGCAGGTTTCCTTATTTCTTTACTTATAAAGAAACATTTTATTTAACTTGTGGAAAATCAGAAGGCTCCGATGATATGTATCTGTATTCATCGAAGGATCAAAAAAATTGGCTCCCGGCAAATGGGGGCGAGCCAATTGTCAAGCAATTCCCTGGTACAAACTGGGGGCATATCTGGAATGTAGCAATTTTACCTGTCGGCAATAGATGGCACATGCTTGCAGAAACGTCGATATCTTTAGACAGAATGGATATTGCATACAGCTATGTTGACTTCGGTGAAAAAATAGACTTCACACCAAATCAATCTGGTGTCGTCATAAAGAACGGTGGCAACCCCGAGCTAATCATGAAAGAAGGAAAAATGATTGCCTTGCATGGGCTTTATCACGATAGGAGTTCAGAAGATGCTTGGTATGTCACCATGAGCACAGCCTCCCCTGAAAAACCTCTTGAGTGGACTACTCGCCGCGACAAGCTTTTAATCGAACAAAAAGGAATCCACATAGCGGACCCAACTTACATAGAGTTCAATGGCAAGGGCTTACTTGGAGTAAGCTACAACCAAAACAGAGTTCTTATGTTAGAGGGCCCGCCAATAGAGCCTTAATGCAATTTATTTAGTGGCCAATGTCTAATCTGGAGATACTGGCCACGTTATATCAAGCGGGTACCCTGGCGCGCTTGATATCCGGTTAACAGCTACTCTATATCTCTTCCAGAGATTTAGCCTTTCGACATCATCCTGGGAGGCCAAGTCCAGATCAATTGCGTCCTGCAAAGGTGCAATTCTGAGCGCCGCAACTGCCAAAAGCTCATCGCGTTTTAGGTCGGCTGAGGCTTTCGCTTGCTCTTCAGTAAGAGGTAGCGCGATAGGCTCTGGTGGTGGCCCATCGGCTGTAGCCATATAACGTTCAAATCCTTTAATGACATCTTCTGGAGAGTCCACCGACCTGCAGCCGGCGCCGTCTAATCTTATTGCCCAACTCATAAGCCGTCCTCCCAGCCAAAAACTTGCGTAAAATTGGTCGATGTTTGTTGTGCGACGTACACGCTCCCAGACTCAAGAGCCATGGAAATAAATCCAGTGTTTGTTGTGCCTGTTCCAGACTGTCCAACTACTAATGGCGGTGGATTGGTTGCAGAGTTGGAAGCTCCAAAAGAGTTATTTGGAGCGACCAGCAGCGTGCCTGTGCCTGTGCCAGTAGTGGCGACAATGCAGATTTTACAGGCGGTAGGCGGAACCAGGGCAGACACAGATACAGGAACATAGGTAGGGGTGTTGATAGCCCCCTGGATACCACTGGCAATCAATGGGAGTGCCGGCAAGTTTGAGCCTGTAGCTACCTTATATTGCGCATACTTTCCGTATTGGATATATGAAATTGGGTATTTATTCGCCGTTGAATCTGTTTTCACCCAGGCAACCCGTGCCGCGTGTGTGTAACCGGCTGGCAACGTTGGAGCTGTACCGCTCAAGGAAAGCAGTCCGGCCTTGGTGGTGCCGTTCCAGATCACCCAAACCGCGTACCAAGTCGAGACCGTTTGTGAGTTTGCAGCGCCTACGTCCAGGCCATCCACACCAGCAGTCGCGAACGATGGTGCCACGGCTACCGAGCGAAGAGTCGCGTAGGCATTGCCTGTGCTTTCGACCACGAGCTCGTCAGCGGACACAGTAACGACCGCACTTGTGCCGGTGGTCGAAACCCTCAAATTCTTCGCTGAGCCTGCGATACCAACCAAATTGTTTGTAGTGGTGGGCAGCTGGTCCAGCAGCACCCAGTCTGTTCCGTCGTAAACCACATCACCAACTTGGTCGGCGAAGAAAACTGCAGCAACCTTGGCGCCTGTTGCACTGTATTGCTTGAGCGACTTCACCCCTTTTGCCGAGGCGTTCAGCGTTGGATTTGCGCCGCTGTCCACATGAAACTTGACGCTGAACCGCTGGTTCGCGGCGTATGCTGAAATCGCAGGAGACGGCGTGAGGGTAAGCGCCGTTCCAGTCCCGGCCGTGGTAAAAGCCTGCGCAGTCTGATTCTGGGCCAACTTAGAGACGGCCTGAAGAACTTGGTTTTGGGTGCCTTTAACGGGCGCTACGCCGGCGGCGGTTAAGACGCTCATCAGTTCTTCCTGAACATCATTCAGGAAGTCATCGGTGACCACGGTTGCCTGGATGCCGCCGACCGGATCGCCTTCCGTGAAACGGTTGTCGACCGTGGCGCCCGGGCCGTCAATTCTGTGCATGCGTCAATCTCCGTAGGCGAAGAGCGCGATCGTGTGCGCTGGCTTCAATTGATTTATTTTGCATTCGAGGGTGTCGTTACCCCAGGTGCGCAGCCGCTCGCCTACAGCAGACACGCCAGCCCTGAAAGAAATGACTGATGTCTCTGGGGCGCGAATCAGCCAGGTGAAGACCCAGTCGCCGTTGGTGAGCGCGTCCCCGGCGCGAGAAAGCCCCGCGCGGAACGGTCGGTACTCTTGGATCGTCACGGCGTAACCCAGCACCCCGGCCAACTCGATGAAGTAGGCGGCGGACTGCCCGCCAGTGCTGGATAGTTTCGCCAGCAGAGCGTTCTTCCGGCCTTGCAGCGTTTCTTCGAGAACACCGGAGCATTTGTCGGGGAGGCCTGCGACCCTCTCCCAGTCGCTCAGCATCTCGCTGGTGCTGGATGGGTTGGCCTCCATAGGAAGCGCTTCGCCTCGACCATCTACCCGAGCCAGTTCAATCGACATGCCATCAAGCAGGCTGTGAAGCGTGGTTCCAGATTCCCGGGGGAATGCTTGTCCAGGAGGCAGCAGCGTTTTCAGCTGCTCCAGGTAGTCGGCAGCTGTCGGCATTACGCCTCCTTAAAAGCTGGAGAAGGTTATGGTGCCTGGCACCGCCATGTGACCGGTGGCGTGGGTGACATCTGCGGTAGGCGCCGTTATCTGGTTGTCCGCTTCGCCTGCCGCGATAGAGACAGCTTCGCGCAGGCGGCTGATCAATATCGGGCTTCCCGGTTTCGAGTCGCGGACAATCAGGTCGGCAACTTCTGCCCGCACCGCGGACTGGACAGCCGCGGTGTTCGGCGAAAGCTTCACCGCCAGATTGAGCGGATCGGCGATAGGAGCCGCCACAAACACCTCTGCGGTCACCGGGCGACGGGCGTCAATGTAAGCCTGAACCTCTGCGACTTTCGCCACGTCCGGGATGATGTCGGTCTCACCATCACAGACGAACAACACCGTCACGGTCCCGACGCCCATCTGAAGCGGATAGACCCACACACGGGTGACGCCTGGGACCTCAAGAGCCCAGAGCTCGTAATCTGAGGCAGCACCACCATGGGGTGGCTGCCTGATGCGCTTCAGCAGACGGTTAAGCAACTGAGCATCCGTCTCAACATCAAGACCGCCATCAATGTCCGTGGCCGCAGAGCCGGTCGATTGAACACCGGCAACGGGCGACAACAGAAACAGTGGCGTTCCGGCCGGGGCATCGCCGGCGGCACCAGCCTCTAATGCAACAACAGTAGGCTGGAGCGTGATGTCGGTGAACACCGCATCAGACACGACCCGGTACTGCACACCATCTTGCCGCTGAAGGATCGTCCCGGACGGAAGCGTTGACCCGATTGCACCGGCAAGCAGCGCGGCGCCGGTCGAATAATCAGCGGCCTTGCGAAAGACTTTCCAGATCGCCGCCCACCGCTCGAGGTATTCCTTTTCGGCCGTATCAATAATCGCCTGCTTGGCTGCCCACTCAAGGAAGCCGTACAGCATGTGCACTGCGCCAGCCTCAGACCGGGCGAGGATCCCCAGCAGCGAGCGGCGCAGCACTGCGCTTTGGACGCCGGTAACGCGCCCGCTGATGTCGGTGGTAACCCGGTCAATGAGCTCCGGCAAGGTTGGTCTAGCAAATGGCATCAGGCAGCCCTCTTGCCGGCCTGGGCCGACCATTCATAGTTGTATCGGTAGCGAACGGCCGGGCCGGTCGGGCGATAGATGTCGATAACGAGCAGCATCACGCCACGCGAGTGATATGAAGCGGCGACCTCGATCGTCGTGGCCACCACGTCATCAATCATCCAGGCCAGGGCGTCTCGGCAATATTGCTCGGCGCGGCTCAACGTTTGCGGCAGTTCTTTTTCCCTGGCCAATAGCCAGAGCAGCGAGCCCGTCTGGTCGGTCGCCGAGGCGTTTGTGAGATCTCCCCAGTAGCCGCGCAAATCGTCCTGCTCATATTCGGGCGGGATCTGCTCAGCACTGGCGCGACGATCGGCGAATAGGCTGATGATTACGGCAGTTTCAAGGCCGTCATCGCGCTCAAGGTCGAAACCAAACAGCACCAGGTCTCCACCGAACTCGGTCATTACCATTGCGGCGTCAGCCATTAAATTGGTGCTCCCGTGTTTGCGGATCCCACCAACACCCCGTTATGTTGGTGGGTGCTGCCGATGTTCTTGCCGTTGTTCGTGACGGTGCCGGTGGAGTCAATATTCCCCTGGATTTTTACGTTACCGACCATCTCAATCTCTCCGATCATCTTGATGGTCGGGGCTTGAACCTCTGCATGCTGAACAGCCGTGACCTTTACCATTTCGCGCAGCAGCTCAACTTTGTTGCCAAGGTCGTCGTACATTGCGACCTCACCAGCCTTCAGGGTGATGCGATAGCGCCGGTCATCAACTGCGAGAACAATCCCCTGCTCGCGGTTGCCACCAATGAAGGCCACCGCTACGTCTCCACCTGTTGCGTGGCTGGTGAAACCGTAGTTCTGCATGTGTTCGATATCGTCTCGCAGCTCGTCCTTGAGCAACTCCACCTGCAACTGCTGCCGTCCGTTCGTGTCGGTGACGCGGCGCACAACACCACGGGCAAACATCATCATCACGCGGTTGCTTAGATCGCGAAGTGGGTTACCCATCTTTTTTGTCCTCTTCCCCGATGGCTTCCGCCCAAATATTCCGACCGCCCTTTTTCCCTGCCTTGCCTTTCTTCGAATCAGGAGGCTCCGGCGAAAAGGCTTGCGGGCTGACGATGTCGAGCTTGGTAGTGGTACCGCCCTCCCCCCGCTCGTAGGTGGCCTGCCGAATAATCATCTGACCGTCCATCCGCAGCCACGGCGACTTGACCTGCACCAGCATTCCTGGCTCCCAGATTGGCCCGCCCGGGCTTTGCCGCCAGCCTTGGACGGTTATGGAAGCGGAAGCTGATTTTCCCAGCCGGCTGTTGGCCTCCCAGGTAGCTCGCTCCTGGGCGCTGCCGTTCGATCCACCGGACTCAGCGACGATCAGCATTGGTCGATAACGCCTGACTCCGCTGTCGCTTGCCCCGCCCTCGACGTGCGCCTCAGTGCCTCCATCACTGTTTGGGTTATATCCAGCCTGCCCTTTAACCAGGTAATTGCGGAAACGCTGGCTGTGATCAATGCTTCCGGTGGCACTGAGGATGTTTTCACCCTGAACCAGTCCGACGGCGGCCCGCTTGTTACCCGCACGGGTGATTAATAGGCCGCCGGCACCATCCGTCGTCAGCAATAGGCGTCTCTGCTTGGCGTAACGCTCAATTGCTTCGAACGCTGTTTCGCCCTGCTGCAGTTTGCAGACCGTGAATGGAGTGCCCACCGGGACATCAGCCGAAACACCGACGCCGAATGGCTGAGCCAGGACCTGAGCGAAGCGCAATAGATCGATGTTCTTCCACTCATCCGGCGTGTGCACGGCACTACAGTCGATCAGGTCCGATGTCCGGTCGCGGCCTTGAATATTGATGGTGTGATCATTCGCACTGAACGAAGGCTTGAAGATGTCGACATAGCCGACCACCATCGTTATCCCGCCGAGACGGATCTCACACTTATCGCCAGGGAGAATGGGCCAGGGCTCAACCTGAGCCCCCCTGCCCTCTTGCCCTTCCCAGCGCTCCGTCAGGGTCACAGTGAACGCGCCAGAGGAAGCATCAACAGCGCGCGTTACTCCAACCTGGGTCCATCCCGCGTAATTCATGCCGTTGACCAACAGCTCAAGGTCATCCATTTGCGAGAACCTCAAGCTGTTGGCCGCCAATCAGAAAGCCTGGGCGACGGGGGTCATTGCGCAACACGATGTCTTCCGCTCTGCCGGCATCGCCATAGAGCTGGTATGCAACAACCAGAGATGGCAGCGTCTGTCTCGGTGAGAACTTCGAGAGCCTGGGCAAGTCCTGCTCGGGATCCGGAACGGCCTGAACCACGGCCGTCCTTAAATCGGTAACCGCGACATGCACCAGGTCGTTACTGGTCGACTCGCTCTCCTCGTCGAGCCTGTCGGAAAGCTCAGTGCGCACCGCAATGGCCGCCTCGTAGCTATCGTATTTAGTCGGCTCAGAGGTAGTTTTTGTGCCGCCGTTGGAAACATCCTCGGTTGTCTGCGTGACCACTGCGGCGACAGCTGCCTCAGAAATGGCGGCCTGACGAACGAGCGCGGAAACGGCGCTGGTGTTCCTCACGACCTGCTGTCGGCTAGCGGTAGCGGAAGAGGATGTATCGTCGGAGCTTGGGAAATACTGGCTGTAAAGACTCATCAGCATTCCGAACGCGCTGCTGCCGAAGGCTGACCGGATGCTGCTGATCGCGTCAACGACCTGGCCAGCGAACTCGAACGGCGCCTGGATCAGATTGAACGCATCAGAGCCGATGCCTTTGACCTTGTCGTAGTAGTCGGATACTGCCTGTATGTCGCTTGAAACGATGAACTCAGGCGAGCTCAAAAAATCGCTCAACCCTTTTATCTGCGTAGTGGCCGCCTCGGCCACGAAAGACGGGTAACCCTTGGTGAGGAAGTCAGCAACGAAGTTTTCCTTGCTGGCCTCGGTGACCTCGCCCGCCTTTGCGCTGATCGCATTGACGCTGTCGACCTTGGCAGATGGGTAAGACGCCTCGCCCGCCTCGAGGAAAGTCATCGAGATCGTGCATTTACCGCCCTCGTCCGAGGATTCGCTGACGGTGAGCCCCCGGCAGACTACAGTCAGCTCACCCCTGTACGGGTGAACCAACACACCAGGGCCCGCTTGTTCGCAGACCTTGATCAGCTCTTCACGGGCGACGTCGTATTCTTTGCCCAGCAGGTAGCCGGTGATACCGAACTCCCGCGACTTACGGCCAAGGTCTTCTGTGTAGGGAATATCGCGCTGGGCCGCCTCGTGTACCGCCTGGCGCCGGCCGTGACTGCTGTCTGCCGTAGCCACAAAAAAGCCCACGCCGCGAAATGTCGCGGCGCGGTAGTTGTCTCGCCAAGCCATAGGGAACTCCGGTTACGGGGCCATCATCGAGTAACCGATGTCGGTATCGAATGTCGCTCCCTGGCTGCCCTCAGTTTTCACCTTGGACCCTGCGGGAAGGTTGTTCAGGTCGACCTGCACCCTTACTGCTTGCTCCGGCGGGGCCAACTGTTGAACGGCATCCCTGCCGATCTTGGCAGCTCGTCGACCAAGGTCAGTATCGGCACCGCCAGTGGCAGCCGACGGCGAACCACCCTCAGCGCCGCCGTTGACCCCGGCACCATCAATGCCAAGCAACTTCTTAGCCCAGTCGGGCAATCCGTTCTTGATGGCAGCAACGGCCTCGGTGATCTTGCTGCCGAGGATTGCGCCCAGGTCCCAGCCTGTCAGGTACTTGATCAGTCCATTGAAGCCTTCCATCATCAAAGTGATGGGGTTGTATTCCTTCCACAGCTTCCAGATACCGTTGATTATTCCGTCACTGAAGGCGGCCTTGACGCCCGCCCATTTGTCCTCGAAGAACCCGACGATGTTGTCCCAGTTCTTGTAGATGACATAGGCCGCGGCGCCGATGGCCACGATGGCCGCCAGGAACCAGCCGACCGGCGTGAGGGTGATCGCCAGCCCCAGCCCCTTCAGGGCCAGTGCCAGGTTCAGCACCGCCATTATGAAGCCGCCCCCGATGTACAAGCCGAGCGCCGTAAATATCAGGTTGGCCGTGCCGAAGGTTTCGGAAAGCGAACTGAATATCTCGATCACCGGCTGAACACCGTCGTACAGGTCACCAAGAAAGCCGGTGACTCGTTCGATGTTCCCAGGCAGGTTTTCGGCGAACGCCGTGGCGAATGCTTCGATTTGGGGGCGGTACTTGATGATCGTCTCGATCAACCGCTTGCCCAGCATATTCAACTGCGGCACCAGGGAGCTTCCGATGCTATTGCTGACACCGCCGAGTGCGGCATGGATCGTGTCAAGCGTATCCCCGAAATCCTCGCCTTCACGAACCGCACTGTCAGAAATGACGACACCTAGGCGGCGCGCCTCGTCTGACATCTCCTTGAGCCCTGCACTACCGCCGCGGATCAGTGGGAGTAGCTCGGTGGCACTCTTGCCGAAGATCTTCACCGCCGCCTGTGCTTGTAGGGACGGGTCTTTGATCTTCGAGATTCGATCAACGAAGGTGTCGAACAAAGCATCGGAGCTTTTCAGCTTCCCGGACGAATCCTTGATGTTGATGCCGAGGCCTTTGAACATTTGCGAAAGTTCTTTCGAGCCCGACGTCGCGGCGCCTATATTGATTTGCATCTTCTGCAGGGCGCCGCCTAGCGCTTCCGCAGATGAACCGCTGAGCTTCGCTGCAAAGCTTAGTTCCTGGAACCGTTCGCGACTAATACCGGTGCGCTCAGCAGTATCACCAATCGCACCAGTAGCATCAGCGAAGCCCTGAAAAAACATGTTCAGCGCCGCGCCCGTGATTCCCAGTGTCGCCCCAAGCCCGAGAAGCTTTTTGGTACTTGAGGCAACCGCGCTGCCCACGCCGCCAATCGCGCCACCAACGTTCTTCAGGCTATTCGCGAAAATCGGCAGGCCGGTACGATCAAGCGCACCTGCAATGCCGGCACTCGCGGCTTTGACCTTGCCGAAAATCCCACGCAGTGGCGCCGTAATCTTGTCCACGGCCGCGATGATGACGTTTAGGGAGTATCCTTTGTCTGCCATCCAACCCACTCCTCGGTGCGCTCAAGCCACCAGTTCAGTTCGTCGAAATCCATTTCCATGACTTCCGACGGCTGAACGCTCATAACTTTGACGACGACGGTTACGCCTCCTTCCCACCCCCGAGGTGCTTCAGCAAAAAATCCCGGGCCTCGCCGATGACGGCGGCTTGATCGTCCTCGCTCAGCTCGTCGAGCAACGCAGGGGGGTGGCCAACCATCTTGGCCCCGAGGTCAATCAGCGTAGCGAAATCCATGTCCGCGCCGCCGTTGCCCTTGCCATCCGAAGTGATACGCAACGCATGACCGCGCAGGTATTTCAGCTTGCGGGTCACGGTCAGCTCAGTGAACGTGTCCTTGCCGAACGTGATTTGCTCGGCTAGTTGAATCGTTTTTTCCTTTGCCATTACGAGATTTCCTCGGCAGAGATGCCTTCGAAGCGGCAAGCGATGTTGCCTTCTTCGGTGTTGCCGGTGCCCTCGCCTGCGTACCAGGCCTCACTCAGGGTGATGACCTTGCCGTTGGCGAGTTCCAGCGTGATGGTTGCGTCATCGAGCGTGACCAGATCTTCGAGACTCAGCTCGTTGCGATCGGTGATCTCACCCTCAATAAATGGAATCTGAGGGGTTTCCTTGTAGCCGTGGACAACGTCGGAGCCCACCACGCCCTCGCGCTTGGGCTTGCCGAGGTTGTAAGTGAAAGCGCCTTTGGCGAAGTAAATGTCGCCGTTTACCTTCAAGGCGATGAGTCCGCCAATACGGTTTTTTCCTGCCATTTTCTTTCTCCTGGCAATCGCCGTTACAGGCGGAACTGAATTTTGCTGCCCACGATTCGCAACTGGTTGACCAGGTCAGGCGGCAGTAAGTCGTTGAGGCGGTTGGGATCGCTAACATCGCGTTCCATGATTAGATTCGCCTTGAAGTCGGCCATGTTCTCCACCAGGCCCAAGCGCTCCCATTCCCTGAATTTTGAAATGGCCTCGCCCTTCATGACCACGGGAGTAACAACCGGCTGACCAAAACCGTAGCGCGTGCCGTCGTCGGCCAGCTTGTGCCGCGGGTACTTGCGTAAGATGTAGTCGCGCCAGTCGTGACGGATGTACATCAGGGTGAACAGGGTTTCGCTGTCCAGATAACTGATGTCGGGGCCGCCGGCGGTGTTGGTTTTGTAGGTGGTGATCAGTCGCTCAACGACCATGGTGCCGTCGTTGTTGACCTTGCTGGTCGCGATACCGTCGAACAACAACAGGTTCCGTTCCTGGTTGGTGAGCTTGTCCGCCGTGGCAGGCGCCAGGCACCAGGCGTACTGAAGATTCTGGATTGGACGGGCCGGATCGATGGCGGCATACAGGGCCGCAATGGCCATGGTCTCAGCGGCCTTCTCGTACGTCGGCATCGGCTCGTCGTTGGCCATCATGATGACCAGGTGCTGACTGTTGTGGCTGTCGCCAAGGGTTCCAAGGGAGCCTTGAGTGCCGCGCGCTGCTGTGAAGGCGTGGGCCTCGATTTCACGATCCCAGGCAAATCGGCTGTTCAGTTCAGTCTTTACGGTCGCCAGGGTGGCTGCGTCGGTATATGCCAGCCCCCATACCTGGAACCACTCATCACCCAGAGCCGCCAGCGCCGAACCCAGGTCGGGGTTTCCAGAGCCGCCCGTGAAAGCGCTGATGGTGACCGCGACACCGGTAGGCAGTACCTGGCCGGTGTAATAGTTCACACGGGCATTCAAGCTGTTGCCGGCCTCGCCTTTGTGGCGGCTGGTCAGCGTAACGGTGCCTGTCGCTGCGGTGGCCGTTACTGGCATGTCATCTGCGGCGGTGATAGCGGCGACTACAGATGCCGCGATCACAGTGGCGGTGTCGGCACTGATCACACCGACAGACACACGGCGGCCAGCAATCATCAGCTCGATGGTGCCGGATGCGGTGGCAGGACCAGTGAACGCCAGCGTGGCAGCAGCAGCTACCCCTGCGGCATTGTCGACAACCGGGAGAACCTGTAGCTCGGTGTAGGTATCGATCGCCATGGCCGCGCGAACCATGCCAGCCAGCATTGAGCCCTTCCCGAACTGAACGTCTGCCTGGGCCGGGCTGGTGATGCGGATCAGGGTGTTGGCAGCGGCAGCGCCGGCGGCCAGCTTCTGACCAATCAGCAGGCGACGGTAGCTGACCGGCTGAGGGCCGCGCACCGCCTTGCTGTTGTCGATCTCGCTGTAGACACCAGGCTTGCGAAGCGCGCCGGCACCAGGAATCGTATCCATTCCGATGGTCATTGTTTTTCACCCTTGGTTTCGGCCGGTACTACAGCCTCTTTGATGACGACGTCACCGGCCTTTTCCTTGCGGATCCAGTAACTGTTGAGTTCCACAGGCAAGCCTTCTGGCTTGATCTGCTCATAGGTGTCGGGGTGACGCACCAGGCGGCCCTCGGCCGGTTTCACGAGCACGCGCGTGGTCATGGATTCAGGTCCTCGATGATGGTTTTTGCGCGATCAGCCGGATTCGGCTGCGCGTTGCCCAGGCTGTATTCGGTCTTAACCGACTTCAGATCTGGCAGGCTTTGGTTGAACAGGTCGTCAGGGTGACGATCAAAATATTCAGCGTCGAAGATGAGGCGGCACGCGCCCGTCAGGTGCTCCGACTGGTCCAGCAGAACCATGCGGGAGCGCACGTACTGCAGGTCATTCACCGTATCGCCGAGCGTGTCGTCCATAAGCAGGAGGCGCTCTACCTGGCGGGCCAGCGTATCGAGCGTGTCGTCCAACGCTTCGTTGCCTTCGGCGTGTATTTCCACCACCAGCTCTACGCGGCGCCTGTATTCCCTGGGCGCCTGGTTAAAGATCTCTGCCGTTTCGTCCATCGTGTAAACGATGATCGCCGGCAACTCGCTCTGCCAGCCGTTGGAAATGAGCGGCGCCACCCGGCTGGCATAAACGCTCGCCCCCGCATTGGTGGCACCCAGCAGCACCGCGACGGCCTGCTTGCGGATCAGTTCTCGTGGGTGAGCCATATTCAAACCTTGCGAAGGAACAGCGTCACACCCGCCACGCCGTCGGCCTGCACGTCATGGATTTTGTATAAAATACCCCGCGCCTGGACGCGATCCCGGTTCGTGGGTTCGTTCGGCAAGTCAATGACCCGAACCCCGAGGACGGGGTTGTTAGAGGACACCGGCGCGCCAGTCTCAGGCTCGACGGTAACGTGGGCACTATCGAACACCGCCTGTGCCAGCGGCACACCAGGCGCAACACCATCTGTCAGCCAGTACACAGCGCCCAATGGATCAAGCGCTGCTGTCGGCTCACTGAAGGTGCGGATCGAAACGCCGAGCATGCGCTGGGCCATTGAGGCCCAGCCCATTTACGCCACCGCCGCCGGCGCGGATACGCCGTTCAGGCGGCAGGCGCCGGTGGCGGATGGGTTAGCAGCAACCTCTGTCGCCATACCCACCAACACCAGGCCGGTGGCCGACACGTTCGTCAGAGCACGGCTGGTGGTGTTCATGTAGATCGGGTCACCGATTGCCCAGGCCTGGGCGCTGATTTTGTTCAGGCCGAACACGCCGTCGAGCTTGAGCACCACCGGTGCACCGGCTGCTTCGGTAGTAGCAGCCACGCCGACAATCGAACCGACTTTGTAGAGCTCGCCCGAAACAGTGCCGCCGGCTGGTGCTGGAACAGTCAGGCAGTCGCCGTGCTGGATGAAAGTCTTCATGCAAGGTCCCCTTTAGAGACAAGAACTGAAAAACAAAAAGGGCGCCACACGGCGCCCTTTTGGGTTTGGATCGAACGCCTGGGTTACGCGCCCGGGTTCTTGTATGCGCCGCGGTAGTCGATCCAGCCGGCGCCGAACACCAGGCGGGCTTTGATTTCCATGCCGTCTACTTCGAAGCCCTCGCGGGTTTCGGTGAACACGCCCTGCTCGCCTTCGAGGTAGGCATATTCAAAGGTGTCGATGGAACCTGGCGCAGCGAACAGGTACCACTGGTTACCAGTGATGCGGGCGTCGACGATCACAGTCAGCGAGGCGTTGCGCACATCGTTGATGTCAGCGTTCTTCGCCGGCACGTAAACCGAGCTGGTGAACTGGAAGGCTTCCAACTCCTTATCTGGACCAACCACCAGGAACTCCGGCGACAGGTTGAGGAACTCGCCAGCTTTGGATTTCTGCTTGCGCATGGCGGCGCGAGCGGCAGCCAAGGTAGTGGTGTTGATTGCACCGCCACCGCCCGCAACGTTGCCGTGGCTTGCGTCGTAAAACGGTACGCCGTCAGCGAAGTTCGGGTTACCCAACAACAGGGCCCAAACCACATTCGACTCAGTCGCGGCCGCCGCATTACCCAGCGCAGCCGGGATGCGGGTGAGCGCGCCAAGGTCATCGTTCACGATGGTTTCCCATGTGAGTGCGATGATCTTGCCGAACTTGGCGACTTTGATAGGCGCACCATCCTCGGACAGCGTGCCGTACTTGTACTCGCCGTGTTCTTTGACGGCTTCCAGTGCGGAAATATCCCCCAGAGCTGCGCGGGTTACGGCGCGGAAGTCCGGTACCGTGGTCTGACGGCCCAACGGGCGCCAGGTTTGAGGGGCATTGGCGTAAGCATCACGCAGAGTGCGGTTCACAGTGCTGCCGAGCAGCAGCGGGAAGTCGCTGGTGCTGTGCATGCCGGCGGCGCGCACTGCTTGGCGATCACAGCCCAATGCTGCGCGGGCCAGTTCCTGCGGTGTCATGCCCCGCGCGTTACCGCCAGCCATCTCGACGAACTCGCGAGCCATGTCCACCAGGCGCATACCGCGGAACTCGCGGCCGGCCTCTTCCAGCTTGACGGTGGTGTCGCAACGGTGCAGCAAAGCGTTCTGCATGGCAGAGCGCTTGGCGTTCAGGATGGCGACATCCTGACCACCGTTCACGATAGTCGGCTGGCTGTTGCGGGTTTGTGGCTGGGTGCTGTTCTGAGTTTCAGCGATCTTGTCGATCAGCGCTGCGCTGGCTTCAGCAACAGAAACGCCGCGGGCAACCAGGTCTTCGACGAAGGCCTCGTCGTTCAGCTTCACTTTCTGCGCCATGCTACGAATAGTCAGGCTGCGTTTACGCTCCGACTCTTCCGCCTGGCGGCGAATGGTTTCCTCGGCTGCGCGTTTTGCTTCTTCCGCCGCGCGCTTCTCTTCTTCGGTCATTGCATCATCCTCTGGGGTCGTAGGCACGGCGGCCGTTTTTCCGGTTGGCTGATTTGCCTCCCGAACTTCAAAAATGGTGTGGAATCTTTGGCCTTCGTACTCGGCCGGGGTTTTGGCGCTGCGCACCTTTGCGCCGTCATCGAAGCCGATCGGGACGAGAGACAGCTCCAAAGGCTCCCAATCGACAGCGCGGTAAGTGGGGAGCTTGTCGTCTTCCTCCTCCACGACTTCGTACCGGTGCACCGCATAGCCGACGCTGATGTTTCGAAGGATGCCGTCAACAACGTCCTTGAAGACCACGTCAGCGTCTTCACGCTTGCTGAACCGAACCAAAGCGTGACCTTCGCCGCCATCGAGCCAAGCTCGCTCTACCACGGCGAGTACCGCACTCAGCTGGTACTGGTTGTGGGTGTCGAGCAGTGGCGCGCCGTTGTTGAGCCGATCAAGGCGAACCGCACCCTCGCTGACATCAAGCTCTTCCATGTAGCTGCCGACATCCCATGACCAGCGCCGGCCTTTAGCACCGGTCGTCCAGGTCAGTTCGACAGTTCGCGCGTCAATATCGACCGAGCCAGGCCGCACGGCAGCACGCAGGCTGAGCATCGGCGTCTCATGTGTCTTGCGTGTCATCACCTGGTTCGGAGTTGGCATCGTCTGGTTTCTCTTCGTTTGATGGTGGCTGACTCGGCGAACCTGCGGCCGCTACTCGGCGCGGGTCGCAGTCCAGCACCAACCCGTACTCGTCGATCATGTCGTTTGCTTTCTTGATTTGTTCGGCGTGCCGCTTGGGGTCGGTGATGCCAAGTTCGCGCAGCGCGTCTGGCCAGGTAGTGAGGCCGTTGCGCACGCGAGTGATGACGTTCTCTGTTTCCGCCTTCGGGTCGACCATGTCGCGGCGAGGCGGAACCCAATAGGCCTTCACGTCGTCGGTGACTCCACCAGGGAGAAGCACCTGCGCTTCCATAAACCAGCGCCAAACCTGATCGCACAGCTGAGGGATCAACATGCGCCACTGCCAAACGTCGACCCGCCGCGCGAAGTTCAACCACCCCATTCGACCGCTGGAGAAGTTGACGCCCTTTAGGTCACCGGTGAGCAACTCATAGGGAACACCCAAGCCGACCGCCATTGCGTGCAGCTGTTGCCAGGAATACGTGGTGTACCCATTGAACGTTGGCGGTGTGCCGAAGCTGACGCTTTCCCCGAACCCAAGCTCCTGAACAATGCCCGGCTCTACCCGGTCAATGAGCGGTGGCTTCTTGCCGCCAGGTGTACTGGTGTTTTCGTCCTTGGTGACGAACGCGGCGAAGCAGGAGGCTATCTTCGCCTGCTCCATCACCGCATCTTCCATTTCGTCGAAGTTGCGCATTCGCTGGATGACAGGAGCCAGCCAGCTATAGCCGCGCGCTTGGCCTGGGCGTTTGCGGAGGAAGACGTGAATCACATCCTCGGCGGGTACCCGGCGCGATTGCAGGGAGCCCCACACAGCGTTCGCACCAGGATGCTCATCGAACAACCAGTACGCGACGCGGCGGCCGAGGGCGTCGAACTCTACGCCCTGAATAATCCGGTTGAGCCCGACAATGTCCGCCTTAGACTCATCGAGAAAGTCAGCCTCAAGCACTTGCAACTGGACCGGGACCGGCAACCCGTCAGAACTGAAGCGCCGGCGCCGGCGAACCAAGCACTCACCGCTTTCTGCAACGGCCTCCATGATCATGTGCTGCAGGCCGTAGAAATTATCCAGCCCGTCAGCATCACAAACGGTGGTCTCGGCCCAGGCCTTCCACAGATCCATAAGCCGTAGTCCATCGCGATCCCGCTTCGCCAACGGCAACGGCACAATGCCAGCGCCTACAGCGTTGTCAGCAATGCCCGTGATGCCGCGCTCACCGAACGGATTGTTGCGCCGCTGATCACGCGCGCGGTTGCGAAGCTTGGCCAGGGCTGGAGCGTTCTCAACGTTCGCATCGGCACCGGTGGCGCGCCATCCATCATTGCGCCGGCCGCCTGCCGCACCCTCAAACCGTCGCTCGATCATTTTCAGCGCTATGTCCGTGCGCGCTTTCTTCAGCCGCATCTCGGAACGTTTCGCTGCATACCCAGGGAACAGGCTGTCGAGCATGCTCATGGGCAGTATCCTTTGGAGAATGAGGTGTAACGGCGACCGCCGTCGTTGCAGGCGTTCAGCCCCAGGTCGGCGGCCATCAGCTTAAGGATGCGCATCATCTCGTCGAGAGACCGGTAAGTGACGCTCTTATCGGCATACCTGACCGACAACGCCCCTTCAGCGATTGCCGCCTGCAGGGCGTTGTATTGCTCGATCGTGTAGGCCATCAGTTTTTATTCCAGTGAGAGGATTTCTTGCGCGGCCGTTCTTCGGCATCCGGCTCATTGCCGCCGGTGACAGCGCCAACCAACAGATCGAGATCAAGCCCGAACCGTTGCTGGCAGATGCGCAGGGCGGCGAGCGCGTACACGAAGCAATCGAGCGCCTCGTTTCGGCGGCCACCGCTGTCCCAGCGCATCACGCGCTTGCCTTTGGATATGGCTGCTTTTTTCTTTTCCGAGGTGAGTTGCTTGACCTCCGACTCATCGCAGATCGTGTCATTGGCCGGTAGGTGAACAACGCCTGGTTGAGACACGCCGGCCTGTGAGGCAGCCGTATCGACAGGAAGCACCATGCGGCTGTACAGCAACTCTTTAGCGTTGTCGGTGCCCACCTCGGTGAGGAAGACCTTGTGCACCTTGTTCTTCGTGCGCGGGAAGTTCGCGATCGGCTTGCCGTAGATGGTCGCACCACGGATTGGCACCACCCAGTGCACGCCATGCTTACGGCTTTCTGCGTACACCTCGTCGGCATAGTGGCCACCGGCGTCCCACGTCCAGCGCTCAACCTTCATTACGGTGCCGTCCACGCGAGTGAACTGCCTGTGCAGCTCAAGCCCCACCTTGCGGCGAAGTTCTTCGCTGGCCGGGTCTCCCATCAGAATGAAACGATGGACCAGCCAGGCCTCCTCGCCTGGGCCGAACGCCCATACACGCCCCTCGAAACGGTCGTCCTGGGTATCGATGCCACCAACAAGAACAAGGCCAAGTGCTGGGACCTGCGGATAAACTTCGCGGCGACCGTACAGAACTTCGGAGTCGAGCTTCTCGCCCTGGTCGTCGTCCCACGTCTCGCCGCGCGTGGTGTTCATGAAGGTGATCAGCTTTGAGACATCGCCTTTCACCTTCAGCCATTCTTCCGCCAGGCTGAGCCAGGTACTCCAGGTGCTGTAAATCGCCCAGATGCTGAAGCTGACAGAGCGCGGGGTGCGCATGATTTCCCCGTCAACGCCAAACCAGTCCATCCCATCGCGAGTCCATATGCCGGTGTGCTCGCAGATCCAGCGACCAGTCTTAGAGGCCTCGACCATCTCGTTGTGCCAGATCACGCAGGCCGCGTGCTCGCACAAATACCAGGCCTTTTCAGCTTCGCCGAGCGCGTTCTTTTCCCACTTCAGGCCGAACTCGCAATCCTTGCCGCCCCACTTGAGCGTCTGCTCCTGGTTGCAGTGCGGACAGTCGATGTGAAACTTCAGCAGGTATGGCGACTCCTCAACCGCCTTGGTGATCTGGCAGGAGCCAACACGCTTTGGCGTTGAGCCACGAATCGACTTAGGGTAGATCGCACCATTGAGGCGCTTGTCACCCAGGGTGATCGGCGAGCCCTCACCTTCGACGCTCTCGTCGAAGTTGGACAACTCGTCGTAGATCACCTCGTCGGCTGACTTCTCGCGGTAGTTGCGCGAAGCCTTGCCGCCCCGGATCCAGAGTGTCCGGCGGTTGGCGAATATCTTCTGGTCGAGCGTGTTGTCGCTGTGCTTGCGGCCGAACCACGGCGCCAGGTCACCCACCGCAGGTACGTCTCGGATCATGCCGTTGACGTGGCTCTTGCTGATGTCCTCGGCGTCTGGGTCCGTCGGACTCCACATCATCACGTTGCGGCGCTTGTGCTGAATCTTGTAACCGATGTTCGCCATCAACAGCTTGGTGTAGCCGATCCGCGCCGACTTGATGAAGTTGACGACGTTGATCAGGTCGTTGCCCATGCTGTTCAGGATTGCGACCTGGAACGGCTCGGTCGTCCACTTGCCCTCGTTGTAGGAGGACTCAGCCGACATGTAGAAATTCTTATCCGCCCACTCGACGGCGGTTTGCGGTGGTTCTTTATAGAGCGCCTGGAGTCCTAGCTTGATCGACTTGCGCAGATCATTCAGCCACGGACTCAGCGTACTCATCTAATAATTCCGGAAGTTGCTCACCAAAGCTGGCGGCAATATTTCGAGCAAGCGCGATCTCCCGCTCGACCGACTCGATGATCCGAGGGTCAACCTCGGGGTGGCGTCGAGTGACGGTCTTTCCGACGGTGTCCAGTTTCGAGCCGATCTGAGCGGCGATTTTTGCCAGGGCAAATGTGGCGAATGGGACAGGCACGAGCTGTTTGTCGAGCACCAGGTTCTTCTTCTCCTGGGCTATGCGCTGAGCGGCGGTGAGGCCTCGGCGCTCTTCGAGCAGCTTGTACTCGATCAGCGGGTCGAGACCTTCGGTTCCATCCCCCGTCGGTTGTTGTTTCCGTTGCGCGTGTTCAACGCGGTTTTCCACCACGTTCTGCACGGTATAGAACGCCTCTCGACCGATGCGTGCGACAGGCGCAACTCCCCATTTGTCAAAGGCTTGCGGGGAAATCCCGAGGCTCGAAGCCATCTCGGATTTGTTCAACCACCCGCGCTGTTTGGTTGTTTCGTTTTTGGCCATGATTAAACAACAACCAACCGTGGGAAAAAGGTCATACATATTTGGCGCGCGGGGCCCGAATTACCCGCATGGGGCTGGGGGCCGGGGAAGGACCCAAAGGGGGGGGTGGGTGCACCATCCAGGGGCGCCCACCACCCTCCACTCAAGAACTCCTATCGTTTCGTCGCCAGTGCCGTGTCCATTGCGCTTTGGAACTCACGAACCCTGTTCGCTTTCACGATGTTGTCGGCGATCTTGTAGAACGGGAGGATGACCCGGTAGCCTGGCTCGCCATCACTGAAGATGAACACCGGCCGAACCGCATCCCCCCACGCCGTCTTCTTCCGCTCCCAAACACCTTGGGTGCCGTCGACTTCGCCGGCGAAATACTTCTGGGCATTACCCTTACGCTTACTGCGTTTGCTGCCCGTAGCGTTGGCCTGCACACCACTAACAGTCTCGGCCGCACC
Organism: Pseudomonas sp. NFX5; assembly: GCF_049132125.1. Lineage (NCBI taxonomy): Bacteria > Pseudomonadati > Pseudomonadota > Gammaproteobacteria > Pseudomonadales > Pseudomonadaceae > Pseudomonas > Pseudomonas sp. NFX5. The sequence goes on along the minus strand of NZ_JAFMZG010000030.1, from coordinate 58,771 downwards.
AAGGCCCGACAGGATCTTCATGATCGTGCCGCGGGGAACGTTGCCGAACTGATTGAGTGCTGATGCTGCTGGAAGTGCGTACTGCCCAGGCTTCATGATCCCTTTTGCGATCAGTGCTTTCTCGAAACGCTTATGAGGTCGACGACCGCCCTTCACTGCCTGCTGCAGGTATGTGTCGGCGGGAACGCCTGATGTCCATGCATCCTTGAAGAACGTGCGGGCTTCCGGCTTACCCTTCGTGGCGGGCTTCACATAAAGGCTATTCAGGGTCGTTGTCGTCGGCCGATCAATACGCGCTTTCAATACCGACAACTCGCCCTTCTTCACCAGCACGGCCAGGCGGGTGGCCATCAGCGCAAAGGCGAATGGCAGTTGTTTTTCACCAACCGTTCGAAGCGCCTTCGATAGCTCTTCGATATTGGTTCGAGCATCGATCTGGAACATCTGAAGTCACCAACTCTTCAGCTGAAGGGGTCAGCCGGCTTAGCGATCGAGCGCACGAACCACATAAAACCTTGCTGCAGGTTGGTCTTTGCCAGTGCCAGCAGTCGAGGGTCGACCCCTTCAATCTGGCCGATCTGCTTGAACAGCTCACCGGTATCAGCTTCCAGCGCCTTGATGGAGTTCATGCCGTCGATCTCGGACTGAGAAAGGTCTCGGTAGCCGGTGATTTTCTTGTGCTGGTTGTCCATGGTGGCTCCTCATGATTGCGCGCCACGATTTGACGCATTCGGATACGTGGCCCGGATTACTTGCTCTGGCTGCGCTTGATCTGGGCGTCTACCTGGTCGGCGCACGTGTCGAGCAGGTTGATTGCCCTGTCCTTCAGCTCCCACACATCGCCATTCAGGCGAAGGTCGGCTGCATCCTCATCTACCCGTTCGCACGGGATCAGCTCAGGGGCTTCCAGCCTTACGGCGTGGGTCTTTGTCACTACCGCCGGCTTTGCCGCGCAGGCCGTCAGGCAGAGGCTGAGCAGCCCAGTCACGAACAGGCTTGCTGTTGCGCTTGAGGTCTTCAAAGTTCTTCTCCGCCTTTTTCGCCTTGTCCTGACTGGCCTTGAGGCGCTTTGCCAGATCGGCCTGGTATTCGGCATTGCGCTTTGCTTCAGCGCGCAGGGTGGTGATGGTGGCTTGGCTCTCGGTGTTGGCCTTGATGGCGTCATCCTTGGCCTGGGTCTCGACGCGCTTCTCTTCGCGAAGGTCTTCAACCCGTAGCTGTTGAATGCCGAGCAACAGAAGGCCCACCAAGACGATGATGATTGCCGCAGCGATCGCCTTCATGCCGAGTCCACCTTCTTGCCCAGGAATCGGATGATCATGTCCCTGATCGCCGTTACGCCAATGAAACCAATGGCACCACCAGCAGCAACTGACAAACTCGGGGGCCAGGTCATCCACTCAATAATGCTGCTGGCGGACAGGCTGAGAGCACCGCAAATCAGCGCCTCCAAGATGATCCGCCACTTGTTTGGCTCTTTCGCTTCGTACAACACCCGAAGAAGAGTAATCGTGACGGCCATGATTGCGCCCTGCCATAGCGGGTTCGAGAGGGCCTGCCAGATCTGGGCCCACGTGTCTGGCTTGTCTGGCATGGGTGGCATCCGGATTTCCTCCCTCTCGGGGAGATTGATAAATCCGGCCCCATCAGCACTCCCGGCCATAGCAACGGGTGTGGTGGAGCCGAAAACGAAAAAGCCCCGGCGAATGCCGAGGCTCAATGAATTGCAGAAAGCAAAAAGCCCAGCAATGGGCTGGGCTTTAATCGTCGTCTCTCATACGCGCAAGATCGACATGATGGGGTTAATTTACGGCCAGTCGGCCAACTGGTCAAGCGGCATCTACAAAGATTTGCTCACTGTCGAATATCTCGGTTGCGTGGATCACGGCCTGCTCTTCGAGCTGCTCCAAACGCTTGTGGATTCCACCTCGCCAGTTGCGACGGGTGCGCTCCGGTGAGCCCGCCAGGTCCCAGGTGTTCATGTCGTAGAACTCTGCGGGCAGAACGATCATATCCGTGGAGCGCTTGCCAACCTGCACGCCCTTCAGCTTCGGTATGGCCCAGGCCGTCAGCGCCTTATAGATGAACAGATGAGGCGCCGGAGACACCATTCGAGCTACCAGGCGGCCGATGGCATTAACCTTGTTGCCCTTGTGCGTCGAGTACTTGGCCACCAGCACATCCCACTGAGCCGGGTCGAGCTGACGGTGCAGCAGCGCGTAAAGGCAGCAGTCATAATCGAACTTGTCGCGCACTGACAACGTGCTGCCAGTACCGCCCTGGCGAAGGTCGGCGTCAATCAGCTTCTGCCATGACTGCTTGGTGCTGTTGTCGATGTTGTCGGCTGCCAGCACCCGCACCAGGGTGCCCATCACGTCTTTGTACATAGCCATGGATCAATCCCCTGTGAAGTTGGTGGCGCCTGGGCCACGGCGGTTGTTCTGGTTGTACTGGGCGGCCGGGCCAAGCATCGGCACTTGGCGCTTCAAGGCTTCGATTTCTCGCTGTGCCAGTTGAAGCCGAAGGCTCAGTTGACCAACGAGATCTTGGAGTTCCAGCGGCTTAGCTGTGCCCGCTTCGACGAGACCGGAAGAGTGGCAAGAACCGCAATCTATCTGATAGAAAACCCCGTTGGTGAACCCCCGACCCTGGCAGTCAGGGCACTTGTCGAGCAACTTCAAATCCTTTCGAAAGGCGGGGCCATGCTGCTTTTTCATCATTTTTAAACCTCGCCCTTAACAAATTGTGGTTCTGGCTCGCAGGCCCCGTCGTTCAGGGCGTCTACGAGGTTTTGCGAATCTTCATATCTAACGCCTGTCTGCGCGTGAATCGCCTTGAAGCCACGCTCATCTAACCAGTTGTGCCACTTCACCAAGGCCAGTCGGCGCTGCTCCTTGGCCTGGGTGTTGATGTAGGTGGAGGCGATCTTGCCCAGGGAGTGGTTGAGCAGCATCTCGCCGATGTGACCGTCGACGCCAAGGTCGGTCCACGCGGTGCGGGCCACCTTGCGCAGGTCGTGACTCGTCCAAGCGCCCTGCCCCAATCGGGTGAATACCGCGCTCGCCTGGTTATCGCTGAGTGCCTTGCCACGGCGTGACGGGAACAGGAACGGCCCTTCGTAGCCTTGCGCGTTTTGCCGGGTGCGGTATAGCTGTAGGAGCGAGCACACCTGATCGGTCAGTGGCACACGCAGCTCAGTCTTGGTCTTGGTGTGTTCTGCCGGGACGAACCACTCACGCTCTGGTAGCGCGATGTCGGCCCAGCGGGACTGGCGGGTCTCACCGATCCGGGTGCCGTGGCACAGCATCATCAAGGCCAGCATGGCGTCACCCGGTGCACTGTCGAAGCGCTCGGCCAGCAGGCTCACCAGGCCCTGCAACTGCACATCACGCAGCCGCGCCGGCTTGGGCAGGATCCGCGCCGTGGTGAAGTTGACGAACTTCATTTCCGCCATCGGGTTGACCGGGATCAGGTCCAGCTTGCGGGCCTGACGGAACGCCACCGCGAGCAGGCGGTACAACTGCTGCACATACGACAGCGACAGCTCGGCCTGGGCCGGCCACATCAACAGTTTGTCGAGGGTCTGGGCGCTGACGTCGCGCAGCAGCAGATCGTCCAAGCGAGGCTTGAGCTGGCAGCTGATAGCTGACTTGCCCGCAGCCCGACGCTTGTCTGACAGCGAACGCGACTTGGCCATGCGATCGCCGAACCAATCAAGCAGTTCGCCCACAGTCACCCAACCGGAAACACTGGCCGCGCCCTCGGCAGCAACTCGCAGACGCACGGCCGGCAGGGCGGCGATCACCTGCTTGGTATTCAACTCGGGAAAGCCGCCGATGCGATGCCATTTGCGCTTGTTGAGCAGGTACCAGGAGCCGCGCGTGCGATTCTTGGCGAAACGGAAGTGCAGCGCCGGGTGGCCTGCATCCCGCAGGTCGCGCACATGCTCAAGTTTGGCATTGCGGGCGACCTCGGCATCCGACAGCTTCACCGTCAGGGTTTTGATTTGGGTGTTCAAAACGCGCCCTCCTCCGGATTAAGGAGGTCGATAACCTCGAACGTCGACGGCCACATCTGGCCGCCGTATCGAACTGCCATGGCCTTATCAAAAAAGAGCGCAAGCGCATGATCTGGTGCATTCCCCAGGTCTATCTTGGAAGAACAGCAAAACACCGCGTAGCGGTACAAGTCAGGCTCGGGAACGGCGAGGCGGGGATTTGCCATTAGAATTGATCCTTTTGTTTGTAGCGGTCAGCCATGCTGGTGACCTTTGCAGGCTTGGACGGCTCAACCCATCCAGCAGCCAGTTGTTCAAATCGGCTGTACTGCCCAAGGAAGGCGGCCCGCACGGTGCCACCGGCAATATCCCGGCCCTTGCCGATGATGATTTCGGCAATGCCTTTGGCCTCACTGTGTTCGTGGTAAACCTCGTCGCGATAGACGAAGAGGATGATGTCCGCGTCCTGCTCAATAGCGCCGGATTCGCGCAGGTCAGAACACATAGGTCGTTTGTTTGGGCGCTTCTCGCACTCGCGGGAAAGCTGGCTGAGCAAGATGACTGGAATGCCAAGCTCACGAGCCATCAGCTTCGCCGTCCGCGTCATATGGCTGACTTCCTGTTCACGACTGAAGGTGCGCGAATCTGATTCGATCAATTGCAGGTAATCGATCACCATCAGATCCAGTCCGTACCGGCGCTTGTGACGGCGTGCGGCAGCCCGCATACGGTTCATCGACATTGACGCACGGTCCGACAGGTAAAGGCTGGAGTGCTTGAGCTTGCCGGCCGCACTCATCAGCTCCGCGCCGTGGCTGTGGGGAGCCTTTCCGTTCTTGATCAAGTGCAGGGGGATACGCCCTTCGGACGCCATGAAACGGTCCATCAGGCCGGTGTTATCCATTTCGAGACTGAACGCCATCACGCTCTTACCCTCACGGATAGCGGCGTTGGATGCGATGTTCATGGCCAGGGTGGTTTTACCCATGGCCGGGCGGCCCGCAATGATGATCAGTTGGCCAGGCTTCAAGCCCTGCAGCTTCTCGTCCAGATCGGGAATGCCGGTGGATAGCCCGTCAATCTCGTCACCCCGGTCGGCACGGGCCTGAAGCACTTCGATGTAGTCATCCAGGATGTCCTCAGCCTTGATCACCTCGGACGTGGCCGACTGGCTGTCGACCGCCTGGGCCTCGGCCTGCACAGCTGCCACCTTGTCCACGGTGGTCTGGTCGCCGTAAGCGATATCGTTGATCCGAACGCTCAATGCGATCAGTGATCTATCCAGGCTGCGCTCACGAACGGTTCCGGCGTACGAGGCAGCGTTCGCAACGCTTGGAGTGTTACGGGCGATATCGGCGGCGTACGCGAAGGCGGGAGAACCGCAAGGCAGGTCCCCGACACGAGCGCCGATAGTCACGATATCCACCGGCTGGCCTGCACCATGCAAGTCCAAGATGCCGCGATAGATGGCGGCGTTGTCCTCGTAGTAGAAATCCTCGACCGACAGGTCAGCACTGAGCAAGTCGATCAACTCAGGGCGCAGGAACATGGCGCCCAGCACACCGTGCTCGGCCTCAAGGCTGTATGGGTCACGCATTGAAATTACCCTCGATGACCTTCACGAAGTTGGTCGGTGCAATGAGCCAATCGAACACCGCGCGGAACGGTTTGCCGGCTCGCCCTTCTGTCTGGCCCATCAGGAATGGGCTAGCTGCGACCAACTTGAAGAAGTCCGACCAGAAATCGAGATCTTGGTGAACCACACTCTCATTCCACCGGGCGTTGAGCGTAGCTACACGGCTCTTGGTGATCATCACTACCCGAGGAAGCCCAGGAAGGGTTTCGTTGAACAGATCGACGATGGCCTGAGTTGGGCATTTCGGCTTCGAGGCTTTCGCCGGATTTGCAGAAACTCGAGAAGGTGATGGTTCACTTGATGGTTCTATTACGGTTCTGGGTGCGGCTGCTGCGGGGGGGGTGTGCTTCTCCTGCGGGGGTGGTGGTGAATCTGCTGCGGGGTGCATCTGCTGCGGGGGTGCGTATGCTGCGGGGGTAAGGGTGTACATAGTTGAGCGTCCCATGCGCTCGCGGAATGACAGAATCCCAGTTGCCCCCAGCCACTTAATTGCCGACTGAACCGTGCGCTCACCCAAGCAGGTGCGCTCAGCGATACGAGCAACAGAAGGCCAGCAAACACCCTCGTCGTTTGCGTTATCAGCCAGCGATATCAGGACAGCCTTTTGCGGGCCGCTCATTCCTTGCAAAGGCCAGCACAGGCTCATGATGATGGTGCTCATGCGGAAACATCCTGGGCAGGCGCCAGGGATGCCTTCAGGTGACTGAGGCATTCCCGGCGAAATTTGGATTTAGACGCGTGCGAGTACTGGCCGCTGATCATCAGCGCGGCATCCATCGCGGCGGATTGATTTATGGTGAGGTGTCGTGACACGTTTTCAGAGGCGTAGGAAAGTGTCGAGACATCGCTCGAACTGTTGACTGCGGGGGGGTTATTGATCATTATTCACCTCGAAATACAGATGTACTAAGCCGCCCTGCCAGGCGGTTTTTTTATGCCTGCGATTCAGGCGGCCTTAACCGAACTTTCCAGAACCGAAAGGCTGTCTCGGACGTGGGAAATTTCAGTGAGAATCTCGAACTTCTCAGAGCTGGATACGTGGCTATCGTCTAGCGCTTCGTGGATCGCGATCGTCAAGTCCGCAACTTCTTTACCCACGTGAATAAGCGAGGCGGTCAGCGCTTTCGGCGCCGGCGCCACTTTTGCGACCAGCTCAAAACCGAACTGGTCAGCAAGGGTTTTCAGAGGGCGCATATCGCCGGTGTGCAGCAGAACGCCAAACAGATGCTCGATGGTCAGGTGGTGAGCAGAGTTGTCTGGGTTCGAGCGCTGCAGCAGGCTCACATGCGCAAGACACATTTTCCCCGCCAACTCCTCTGCCCCACTTTCCTTGATGGTGGTGTGGCAAGCCCTCAAGAAATCTTCCATTCGTAAAACCTCAAATTTGTTTCCGTGGTAGCGGCCGCCTGGTCCGGCGATCATTCGCTCAACAGATCAATGACAAGGACGCCTTATGCAGCGGTTTTCTTTTTGTCGGCCTTCAATTGGCCGTCGGTTACAAGTTCAAGCTGGTACTGACGTAGCTCAGGAATCTCCTCTCCCCACTGCCGGACTGCCTCGTATGTGATGCCGAGCGCTTTGGCGAGGGGGGCGATCCCTTGGAAATGTTTAATTGCGTCGGCACGGTTCATGGCTGACTCCTTTGGGTATACGGCAATTCAAGCATGCTTGTGTTTACTAAGCAAGCATGCTTGCCAAGCTAACTTGTAGATTGCTTGCATGAAAATTACTGATCGGATTGCGAAACTTGTCCTGGCGCGAAAGCCTGAGATCGGGCCGCGAGGATTCAAAAGGGACATAGCGACCACCTGCGGGGTCAGCTACGAAGCTGTTCGTCAATGGTTTGCCGGTGATACTGGCAACATAAAGAACGAAAACCTTGTCGCGATCGCTGAAGGCTATGACACGACGGTCGACTGGCTGTTGTCAGGCAAGGGTGAGCCGCCAAGCCGGAAGGCCGCGGATGCTCCAAAAGCTGGTAATTATTCTTCGGCGGACCTGGTCAAGCAGATGCTCGCGAAGCACGGTCGGGGCTTATCGGAAGAGGCGAGAGCGCGAATCGCCGAAGTGGTAGAAGAAGTTGCGCTTGAGTCGAAGTCGACCAATGTAGTGAAAGTCGACTTCACCAGGGCGGGACAAGTCGGTGACGAGGTATGGATTGCCCACTACGACGTGCGCGCTGCGATGGGTGGCGGGCAGATCCCGCACGAATACCCAGAGATGCTTCAGGACATACGGGTCAGCCCAAAGCACCTGCGCGACCTTGGCGTCACGTTCAAAGAGCACTTCCATCTCAAGATGATCACCGGGTGGGGTCAGTCGATGGCACCGACGATCAAGGATCGCGACCCGCTGCTGGTAGACATCACGATCCGGGAATTTACCGGGGATGGGATATACCTCTTCTCGCACGACGATATGCTGTACGTGAAGCGCTTGCAGAAGAAAGGCAAGGATCGCTTCAAGATGATCTCCGACAACAAGCATCACGACATAGAAGAAATCCGCGTGGATGACACGCACATCTTGGCCCGCGTGCTTTACGTGTGGAACGGCCTGCCGGTATAAGACCACGCCCATCATCAAAGCCCGGCCAGCGCCGGGCTTTTTATTGCCTGCTAGAAAGGAGCCGCCTCTTCTTCCTGCTCAAACTCAGCCACGCCCCTCCCCGCTGCCTCAACCTCTTGCTGCTCCCACCTCACGGTCACGCTGCCGTCATCATTGAGCGTCAGCTCAAGCTCGTCGGTTTCGGCGATCACCCCTAGAACCTCTTCCCACTCCCGATCTCCATCAGTATCCAGGCGATGAATCGTCACCCAGCGCTGCGCCTGCGCCACGGGGTGGTTGATCATTGATGAAACCCTCAATCCCAGCCGCTCCATGCCCGTCATTTCTCCCCGCGGCGAGCCTGCCGGGCCTCCTTTCTGCTTAGCCATATTCACCTCCCAAGAGTGCTGTACATACATACAGTAAGCAAAATATACACAAGCGTGCTTGCATTCAATACACAAGCATGCTTTTATAAATGCAAGCCGACTTGTGCTTCTGAGCAAGTACAGGACGACCACGCTCTTTAAGAAACAGCGCAACAAACAACAGACCGCATTGCCTCTACCGGCGACCGGCGAGCAGACAGGCCCGAAAGCCTGCCAACGACAGGGAAAACCTTGTACGGCTGCTCGATGGTGAAACGCCAGAACCGAGTGAATGACCCGGCATGCAATGCGCCCCGCCCCTTCCGGCGGCAATAGGACGGACAGCATCACTGCTGCACCTTGGCGACAGGGTGCAGCGGGATGACAACCAACGAGGAATCAGACATGCAAGCAGCACAGCAAGAACAAATAACCATCCCTGCAATCGGCGCCGTATGGCCTGGGCAGGGCGGAATCTACGGCGGCCTTCGCCAGTATCCAGAAGGCCTTTGCCACATCATATACGCAGATCAGGACGTTCCTGGGCGCCACGCTTACGGCGACTACGGCGTGGATGTCGAGGCAGTAAGCCGAACCGATGGTCGCGCCAATACCGAGATCCTGATCAGTCGAGACGGCAAGCACGCCGCCGCGATCGCAGTCACTGCTTACACCGCCGACGGGCATGCCGACTTCTACCTTCCTTCCATTGGCGAGCTGCACCACGCCTGGCAGTTCGCTCCTGAGTCGTTCAGTGAGGAGTGGTACTACCTGTCGTCAACGCAGCGCTCCGCCGACTACGCCTACAACATGGTCTTTGAAGATGGCTGGCTCAACGACTACGGCAAGAGCGGCGAGCGGCTCGCGCGCCCTGTCCGCAGATTTCTTCAGTAATTCATTCCTTCAATTCTTTCCGAACAACCAGCGCCACGACAGCCTGTCGTTAACTGCCCGATCCTTTCCATGAGAGCGCATCGGGGTGTGATCGGAGCGTGCCCAAGTGGGCTGCAGCGCTAGGATCGCAAAGACCCGTAAATGTCCTGAGCCGGTATGAGCTAGACGGCCAATACTACAAACGCGGCGGGAACCAAGCAGGGGTAGCGCCCTGGTGTTCCGATCACACCCCGATGCGGACGAAAACGCGGCCTATAACCGCCCACCTGCATGCAACACCCCTTGAGAACGGTGGCCACTGCCAACCCAGTGAGCGAACAGCGAGGGATACAGCCATGAAATAGCCTGAATGAGTTGACACCCCTGCGTGACATAGGGAGGTCTATGTAGCGCAACGAAAAGCCCAGTCCCTACTGGGCTTTTTTACGGATCGCCTTTATTCGTCAGCACCCTCCCCTGGGCCCACCGGCACTCACCAGGCGGTCAGCCTGCTGACGAACAAACGCAACCACAACCAAGGAGTCGGCATGAACCCAGCCATCCAACAAAGCCAAGCCGTTCTGCAGGCCCTGCGGGAACGTGTTTCGCTTTCCACTTCGGAGATGTACATGAAGATCGGTCGCGAAGAGCCAGTGAAGGTGCCCCGCTTCAACGTGGTGCCGCTCGGCAAGAACCTGTTCGATGTAGTGGAGCGATCCACCGGTGTTTCCCGCGGCGCACGCACCGGTCACGATGGCGCCTGTCAGTACGCTGATCAGCTCGAGCGCAACGCTGACTTCTTCGCCGCCGCCAAGGCATCGTCACGCCGTTTCGGCTTCCGCATGCTGCGCTGGACGGCCGGCTTCGCGGCGATGCTGGTCGTGTTCGCCTACTACGGTGCGCAGCAATGATTGGCGTACCAATGCCCGACCCAAGGCAGGCGGTGATAGCAGATCTACACCGCCAGATGGACGCGTTCTTCGGTTCCGGCAAGAAGGCCCAGATCATCCCGAGCGGCATCGGGGCCAACACGCCGATCATCTCCGCCAATGCTCACCAAGAAAAGCTGCGCGCCCAGCGGGATCGCCTGACGCCGATGGTTAGGGCTCAGGCAGAAGCCGGCGCAACCGCAGCCGAGGCGGCGAAGGCGACAGGCATGCATGTAAAGCGCGCCAAGTTGATTGCCCAGGAGAACGGATTCAAGTTCGCTGACACCCCATGAAGCGCATCAGCAACCAGGTGCGACAGCGCCGGCGGCAGGCATGGCTTGATTTGCCAGCACATGAAATCGAAGAGGTAGGCCATGGCCGAGGAACAGCAGGAGCCAACGGCGGAAGCCCTGAAGCAGCGCCGCAAGCGCGAGAAGGCGAACGAAAAGAACGCTGCATTGGGCGTCGAAAAGTTTACGGTTGAGGTGGCCGGCGTGTTCAAGGCCGACCTCAAGCGCCTGATGAAGCAGCACGGCTTCAACAACCAGCAGGAGGTATATCAAACCCTGCTGCGTAACGTGATCGCCGCCGACTTTGAAACGGCAGCGCAGATGCTCAAGTGTGTCACGACACCTTTTGTTGTTACTGAAAAGGTGTCGCAGATCATCAGGGCCGCGGGCATGAAGTCGCTCGCCGACTACCCGCCAGAGCCTGGCGACGAAATCGAAAGACCAGCATAACCCACCCTACTCGCTGCATCCGGTAACCGGAGGGCGGCGCTTACCCGGAGTACCCCATGACCAAGCAAGCACAGCAAGCAGTACTCGCCGCCGAACTCCCCGAGCGCGGCCAACCCCTGGCCGGCGGTGTGTTCGTCACCCGCTACTGGCTCAACGGCGTCGAGCGCGCCCTGATCCTTCTGCCTGACGAGCTCAGCGGCCCATGGGGCGAGTATGGCGTCGAGATCAAGGGCGCGGGCAGCTACAGCGACGGCGACGCCAACACCCGATCAATGGCCGAGGCTGGCAGCGTGATCGCCAGCAAGGCCCTGGAGCTGGATGGCTTCATCCCGTCTTGCCTGGAAGGCCAGCTGCTGATGGCGGCCAAGGCCGAGGGCCTGGTGGATTTGCGCGAAGACCGTTGGCACTGGCTGAGCACGCAGCGCTCCGCCGACAGCGCCTACCGCATGGCCTTTGAAGGTGGCTGGCTCTACTACAACGGCAAGTTCAACGAGCGGCTCGCGCGCCCTGTCCGCAGCCTCCCTATTCAGTAATTCATTCCTTCAATCGTTTTTCGCAGGTGATTCCCGGGAGCGCCAGGACGGCGCTCAGACCAGAAGCTCGTCGGGAAGCGCCGGCTACCTGCAACTTATCTCGCTCACAGGAGCATCCCATGCAACTGATTACAGTAACCGATGGAACAACAAGCATCTCAACGCCCAACCATCAATTGGCGCTGCAGGTGCTCGCAGAGATGGGTGGTAAAGCCACGCCCATGGCGGCTGCATCATCCGCCCCGCCTATCGGCGAGTACTGGCCCGGCGAAGGCGGCATCAACGGTGGCCTGTTCCCCGGCGGCGACAAGCCCTACTACCTGATCGTGCCAACGGGCGCAGATGCCGAGGCCAATCTCGAATGGGGCGGCTATGGCGAAGAACTCGACGGCGCCAAATCTCCATGGGATGGCCAGGCCAACACCGCTTACCTCGCAAGCAGCAACCGGGAGCACGACCACCCGGCCGCCCAGTTCTGCGCAGCCTTCGAGCGCGACGGTCACAACGACTTCTACTTGATGGCGCGCCGTGAGGCGTCCTTCCTCGAGATCACAGTGCCCGAGGCGTTTACCCAGGCCTACCACTGGACCAGCACGCAGCGCTCCGCCGGCAGCGCCTACTTCATGGGCTTTGAAGATGGCTGGCTCATCTTCCTCGTCAAGGGCCACGAGCGGCTCGCGCGCCCTGTCCGCAGAAAGTTTATTTGATCATTCAATTCTTCATTCATGGGTGCGATAGCACCCTTGCTTTTCAGGAGGCCAGGGATGGCACTGCATACGGATTTGGAAATCCACAAGGTGGCCGAGGAGTTGCTCGGGCTTTCGCTTGACCTGGTGCGGAACATCCCGCGCGACCTGAAACAGGTTGTCGGGGCAAAGATCCGGGACGAGTGCTTGCAGGTCCTGGTGCTGATCGGCCGGGCCAACATGACCCGCGAGAAGATGCCTCACATCAACCTCCTGCTAGAAAGCATCTGGATGCTCAACTACTTGCTGCGCGCCCTCACCAACAGAGGGTTGATCAGCAAGGGGCAGCACGCCAAAGCAATGAAGATGACGGCCTCCGTAGGCCGACAGGCAAATGCCTGGAAGAAGTCCGCAACCGCGCCCGCTGCTTGAGGGTCAAGGCCCTCTTGCCTGTGCGCCAAATCTGGTCGAGCCGCTGACCTCTGGGTCACCGCCATGCGCACAACAGATACCGCCGGTCTAAAGCGTCCGTGTAGGTCTCGCGCAGTTTCCAAGCTGATCGGCACGGCCTTCGGTTTGGCGATGTAGATAGCTCGACAGGTCGCAGCGCTCCGCCAACAACGCCTACAACATGGACTTTGAAGATGGCTGGCTCAACAACAACGACAAGAACAACGAGCGGCTCGCGCGCCCTGTCCGCAGATTTAAGTGTTGCCCCCTTCCAGTTCGAGGATCTCGTCCAGGCTTACTACGACTGCCGACGCAACAAGCGGAATTCCGCGAGCGCCCGGCTGTTCGAGAAGGACATGGAGATCAACTTGCTGGAGCTGCACGACGACCTGATTGCCGGCACTTACCGGCCAGGCCGATCTATTTGTTTCGTGGTCACCCGGCCGAAAGCCCGCGAAGTTTGGGCGGCAGCCTTTCGGGACCGCGTCGTCCACCACCTCATGTACAACCATGTGGCCCCGCGCTTCTACGCCAGCTTCATAGCGGACAGCTGCGCATGCATTCCAGGGCGCGGCACGCTGTACGCCGCGACCCGGCTTGAGTCGAAGATACGGAGCGCCAGCGAGAACTGGTCGAAGCCGCTCTTCTATCTCAAGTGCGACCTCGCCAACTTCTTCGTCGCCATCGACAAGGCCGTTCTGCGCAAGCAGCTGGAGGCAAAGATCACCGAACCCTGGTGGTTGGCCCTGGCTACGCAGATCCTCATGCACGACCCGCGCGAGGATTACGAGACCCGCAGCCCGGCGCACTTGTTCAACCGGGTACCGCAGCACAAGCGTCTGGTGGCCCAGCCCGCGCACTTCGGCCTGCCGATCGGCAACCTGTCATCGCAGTTCTTCGCCAACGTCTACCTCGACGCGCTGGACCAGTTCGCAAAGCACACGCTGCGCGCCAAGCACTACATCCGGTACGTCGATGACTTCGTGTTCTTGCATGAGTCGCCGCAGCAGCTCAACCAGTGGCTGGCAGAGGTCGAAGCGTTCCTACCCAGGCTCGGCGCCAAGCTGAACCCCACGAAGACGATCCTGCAGCCCGTGGATCGCGGCGTCGACTTCGTTGGCCACGTCATCAAGCCCTGGCGGCGAACCACCCGCAAGCGATCCTTGGCCCAAGCACTGAAGCGCACCGCCGCGGCGCCGGCCGAGGATCTGCGCGAGACAGCCAACAGTTACTTCGGCTTGCTCGGCCAGGCCAGCCACAGCCACACGGACCGGGCGGCACTCGCTCGCGTCGTGCTGAAGCGCGGCAACAGCGTCAATGCGGCGCTGACCAAGACCTTCCAGAAGAAGTAACCCCGAACCCACTTTTAACGAATCACGCCAGCCGGCGAGGCAGTCGGCTGTACGGAGATAAGCCATGCCGAAATTGAAGCTTCCGCGTTCGATCAAGCGCATCCATAAAATATGGCGTGAGTTGGGATCCCAGGACGGATGGACTATTTGGCCTGGTGGAATGCCACCCGTAAGTCCTGACGATGAAGTAGGAATTAAGTTCAAAAACCAAAAACTGAGACCGGATTGCGTGAAAGCCCGGGGACTGGACTGGAAACACTGGGGCAGCGGTACGGATATCACCGCATACAAAATTATATTCAAGGCCAGGAAGAAAAAATGAATATCTACCGGCACACCTTCACCGCCTCATGCCCTTCGGATGGCGAAACCATCGTCTACAACCTGGAGATTCGGTCGCTGGGTGTGATCATGGTCGAGCACATCAAAACGGCCACAGCGCTCATCAAGTCCGACTACCACGAGCGCATTGCCGACGAACTGGCTGATCGATTCGGCGGCGATCAAACCATCATTGCTACCCACCAGGGCGTCGAGATCGAAACAGTGAGGCTTAGCGGATGATCCATTACCACGGCACGCCTGTCGGCGGTAGGCGAGAGGATGCGGCAAAGTTCCTCGCGGGCCGGCACGCGCTGGTGCCATTCCCTCGCAAGGACGATCTAGGAATCGTCGCCGATGTGTGCAAATCGTTTGTTTTCGATAACGGCGCGTTCACGGTGTGGAAAAAAGGTGGCCAGGTAGACGTCGAGGGCTACACGCGCTGGGTAGAAGACTGGCATCGACACCCTGGATTCACCTGGGCGCTCATTCCAGATGTCATCGATGGTGATGAAGAGGCCAATGATGATCTTGTTCGGCAGTGGCCAGAGGAGCTTCGCGGCGTGCCTGTCTGGCACTTACACGAATCAACTGAGCGCCTGCAGAGGCTGGCGAGGTGTTGGCGAACGGTAGCCCTTGGCAGTTCTGGGCAATGGGCTACACCGGGCACCGGGTCATGGTGGAAGCGGATGGGCGCCGCTATGGACGCTGTCTGCGACGACCAAGGCCGGCCAATGTGCAGGCTGCACGGGTTGCGGATGCTTGACCCCGCGATATTCCAGCACCTGCCCTTCGCCTCAGCAGACTCCACAAATGCCGCAGTAAATGGCGGGAGTATCAGCCGGTTCGGTATGTATGCCCCACCAACTGCCGGCCAGCGCGCCAATGTGATCGCCGACAGAATCGAGTCGCACAACAGCTCGCCTACCTGGCAGCGAGAAACCCAGGTCGAAATGGCCTTGTAACTCCCCCACTCCACCGCCCGGGCATGGCCCGGCAAGGACTCCCCTTGATCAACTTGTTCTGGGGCCTGGTCGCCAAGCTGCTTGCGCGCCCGGCGGTTGCCGCCTGGCTTATCGCCCGCGCCCAGCGCACCCCATACCAGCACATCATGTCCGCCGACGGCGCCGAGATGTACATGGGACGCTGGTGGCTGTTCAACCCCTACTCCCGCGACACGCACAAGCCGGCGCTGTGGTGGTGCCCGTGGTCGTTCCGCATCCACCACATCATGCGGCACGACGAAGACAGGGACCTGCACGACCATCCGTGGAACGCCCGCACGATCATCCTGCGCGACTGGTACAAGGAGCAGCGTCGGCATACCTGGGAATCCGGAGGACACACCGACATCGATTACTGGCGAGAGCCTGGCGATACCGCAAGCCTGCGGCACGGCGAGTACCACCGAATCGATGAGGTCTCGCCCGCCGGCGTCTACACCCTATTCATCACCAGCAAGTGGCGTGGTGACTGGGGCTTTCTGGTCAACGGCGTGAAGGTGCCATGGCGCACCTACACCGACACCGACAATTGAGGTTCTGAGCATGAGCAAGGTAATTCAAACGGCTGAAGAACTGGACGCCGTGCTGCACTGGCGCGGCAAGCACGCTCAGGCGATCCTCGAGCGCGACGCTTTGCAACAGCGCCTGACCGCAGCGGATGAGCGCTGGGACGAGTTGGTCAGTGCGGTACGGTCAATCAACCGTAGCCCGCACTACATAGTCAAAGCGATTGACGATGACCAACCGCAGTACAGGCAGCGCAAGGAATGGATTGATTGGGTGCTTGGGCTTTGCGATGCAGCGCCTACCTCCGGCGAGCGATCCAACAAGGACTACGCCATCGAGCACGCCGAATACATGGCCAAGTCAGCCGATGACGTGCTGGCGAAGTTCCAGGCATACGGCCTGGCTCTTCTGGCCGGCGATGAGGGCGGCGACGACGGCAAAGGTGAGTTGCTTGAGAATATCGACTCCACCCGCAGCGATCTGCAGGAAGCTCTCGTAGATCTGCGCGGCATGGTTTACGAGTTCCGCAAGCGTGCCGCCAAATCCCGATAGGAGTACATCCGTACTCCACCCGCAAAACCTGTAACCCCTCCCCCTTCAAAGTCAGCCGCTATAGCGGCAAGGACGAAGTCATGACTGCGCAAAAGCCAATCATCATGTACGACGCACCAGAAGCAGCAAGCCTCAAAACGGTAACCGGCTGGGTTTCTGCTGATGGCCGTTTTTTCGGCGCGGACGAGAATCTTGCCCGCTACTGCGGAGCAACTCATCGCCGCTGCGACGTGAACCCCGAGCATAAAATCTATGAGGTGAACAGCTACTGCAAGGAATGCCACCAGGAAAGGCGCCAAGCGAAGTTTGCGGCGATGCCCATCAAAGAGTGGTCAGGGGAACCGCTGGTTTTCTTTGACAGCGACCAGTACTTCTTCGATGTGGACAGCTTGCGCGACTACCTGATCGAAAGCGATATCGATCTGGCCGACCTGCAGCTCTGCATCTGCGAGCCAAACTACCCCAGTCAAATCGACCCGGCGGACCACTTCTGTGACGAATTGCCGGAGGACGGCGAGATCCGCGACGACCAGGTGCTTGCGGCATTCGAGCTGCTGAACGAGATGATCCGCCAGTCAGAGCCTCTTTCGTGGTCGGAAGGCGAGTACGTCGTGCAGCTCCCGCAATCCCTCATTGATGAAATTGCGGCTGCTCGGGTGACGCCATGATCGCCACCCTCTGGTTCGCCTGCGTGTTCATGTACAAGGGGCCGAGGCCATGAATCCTTATTTCATCACGGGCCCGGCCCAGATCGGCGTCAGTGGAGGCCGCACCAGCGGAGAGATGCTACGGAAGATTCTAGACGCCCACGGCGGAAAGCTCCCTGCTGATGTTCATGCCTTCTTCCAGAATACCGGCAAGGAGAGCGAAAAAACGTTGGTATTCATTGATCAGATCGACAAGCGATGGAACGTCGGCATTGTCTGGATGGAGTGGTGCCGGGTGTACGGCCAGCCTGACGATGCGCCTTGGTACAAGCTGGTGAATTTCGAGACGGCCAGCCGCAATGGTGAGCCCTTCACGATGATGCTTGAGTACTACGCGGCATACCGAAAAGACGTCAAGAACCTTCCGCCGGTGTTGCCGAACTTCTCGAACAACATGTGCACGGCTTACCTGAAGGTGAAAATCGGCGAGAAGCACATGCGCGCCCTGGGCTACGACGAGTGGGACTGTGTTGTCGGCATCCGCTACGACGAGCCTAAGCGCTATCACCGCATGATGGCCGCCAACGACCGCGGCGGCACACGATGGGACAACCTATGCCCCTCTTACACCGCAGGCGTCACGAAGGAGGACGTCGCAGAGTTCTGGAAGGCCCAGCCGTTCGATTTAGGCATGGATTCAGACTTTGGAAACTGCGACCTGTGCTGGAAGAAAAGCGAAGGAAAGCTGATCAAGACCATCATCGAAGACCCGTCCCGGGTGATCTGGTGGTCGGGTACCGAAGAACGCTTCGGCCAGGTATTCCGCCAAGACCGAGCAGATTACAAAACGATGGGCTGGTCGGCTGAGCAGCGCGCCAGGCAAACCGACTTCGATTTTGACTATCTCGCCGAAGACATCGACTGCTTCTGCGGCGATTAACCCCAATCCCCCTACATGCCTGCCGGTGAGCGGCGGGCGAGGTATTCGTATGCCTGAAATAAAGTGTTCCCAGGGCCACACCCAAAGCATCGGCACAGACGATTGGGTCGCCACGCTTACCCTTGACCAGATGCGCTACGCCCGTTCCGCAATGGACGAAAAGATCAAGGCGGCTGAAGCACAGCCAAAGCGAACTGTCTGGCGTGTCTGCCGATCAAGTATCTGCGTTGCCAACTACCGAGAAGATGAATACGAGAAAGCGGCGGACCACCTGCTCCGCATCTTCAAGGAAAAGTTCATGGAAGAGGCAGCGGGCTACGTGCGGAAACCCTACGGCACCGAGACTTTCCGGCGAGAACTGCCAAGTATCGAAATCGCACGCGTTACCCAGTTCGAATACGACACGGAGTGGTTCCCCGCCAAACCCTAACCCACCTTCTGCCGCCCAGCGCGGCAAGGACACCAAGTTAAATTGATCAAGAAAGCGCGGCCCAGAAGGGACTGCGGGAGGTAGGTATGTTTTTGACAGCAGAGGAAGTTGCCGACCTGACCGGATATAAAAAGCCAGGGGCACAGATAAAGTGGCTGACCGCCGAACGATACGGGTTCGCGGTAGGTGGTGATGGGCACCCAAAGGTGCTGCGCCAAGTTGTCATTGGGCGGCTGGGTGGTATTCAATCAAGGAAGGGGCCGGAGTTGCGGCTGTGCTGAGGTGAGATAGATGCGACCGCGCAAGAAGGACCGGCACCTGCCGGCGTGCATGTACCAGAAGCACGGCGCGTACTACCTGGTCCGCAAGGGCAAGTGGTTGCGCCTCGGCACAGAGTTTCAGGCGTCCCTCGCTGAGTACGCCATGCTGCTGGACAAGCGCAGCCTGGGCGGGATGCCCAAACTGATCGACGACGCGCTCGAGCACATGCGCACCAGGACGAAGCCGGCGCTGAAACCGAACACGCTCAAGCAATACGAGGCGGCGGCCGAGCGGTTGAAGGAAAACTTTGCCGACTTCGAGCCACGCGAGGTGCTGCAGCGTCACGTCGTTGCGCTAAAGCTGCACATGGCGGACACACCGAACATGTCGAACCGGGTGATCTCGGTGCTGCGGGCAGTCTTCACCTACGCCCTGGAGCAGCAGATTGTCGACTCAAATCCGTGCATCGGCGTGCGCCGGCACCTGGAGCACAAGCGCGACAGGTACATCACTCACGGCGAGTTCCAGGCGATCTGCGCCAACTCAAGCGACAACATGCGCGTCATCTACGAGATGTGCTACCTGACCGGCCAGCGCATCGGTGACGTGCTGGCCATCCGGCTGGCCGACATCAGCCATGAGGGCATCGCCTTCAAACAGGAGAAGACGAATGCGAGGCTGCTGGTGCAGATGACGCCAGACCTGGAGGACCTGGTGGCCCGGGCAAAGGCGCTCCCACGGAAGATCCGCGGGCTAACTTTGTTCTGCTCGCCGCGCGGCGGAAAACCGGTGCACTACAGTTCGGTTAAAGATGCGTTCGCGATCAGTTGCAAGAAAGCTGGCGTCGAAGATGCCAGTCTCCACGACCTGCGCGCGAAGTCGCTTTCCGATACCGATGACCAGGGCAACGACGCACAGAAGCTCGGTGGCCACACCGACGCCAAGATGACGCAACGTTATCTGCGCCTGCGCAAAATCAACGTGGGCCTGCCGCCAACAATGCCCAAAAAATCCCTGTAGTATTAGACAGATGTGAATTGTCAAATAGACAGGTAGAGCCGAAAGCCCCGTATGACAGACCTTTCAAGTCACACTCCAATGATGCAGCAGTACTGGCGCCTGAAAAACCAGCACCCTGATCAATTGATGTTCTATCGCATGGGCGACTTCTACGAGATCTTCTATGAAGACGCGAAGAAGGCCGCCAAGTTGCTGGACATCACCTTGACCGCGCGCGGGCAGTCGGCGGGGCAGTCGATTCCGATGTGCGGGATCCCTTATCACTCGCTGGAGGGTTACCTGGTCAAGCTGGTGAAGCTGGGCGAATCGGTGGTGATCTGCGAGCAGATCGGCGATCCGGCCACCAGCAAGGGCCCGGTGGAACGCCAGGTGGTGCGCATTATTACGCCGGGGACGGTGAGCGATGAGGCGCTGCTGGATGAGCGTCGCGATAACCTGATCGCCGCGGTGCTGGGCGATGAGCGCTTGTTCGGGCTTTCGGTACTGGATATCACCAGCGGCAATTTCAGCGTGCTGGAGATCAAGGGCTGGGAAAACCTGCTGGCGGAACTGGAGCGCATCAACCCGGTGGAGTTGTTGATCCCGGATGATTGGCCGAAGGATCTGCCTGCGGAAAAACGCCGTGGGACCAAGCGTCGCGCGCCGTGGGATTTCGAGCGTGACTCGGCACTGAAAAGTCTATGCCAGCAGTTCTCGGTGCAGGACCTTAAAGGCTTCGGTTGCGAAACCCTGACCCTGGCCATCGGCGCTGCGGGTTGCCTGCTCAGCTATGCCAAGGAAACCCAACGCACCGCCCTGCCGCATTTGCGCAGCCTGCGCCACGAGCGCCTGGACGATACCGTGGTGCTCGATGGTGCGAGCCGTCGCAACCTGGAACTGGACACCAACCTGTCCGGCGGGCGCGATAACACCCTGCAATCGGTGGTCGACCGCTGCCAAACCGCCATGGGCAGCCGTCTGCTGACCCGCTGGTTGAACCGTCCGTTGCGGGATTTGACGGTGCTCCAGGCGCGCCAGACGTCGATTACCTGCCTGCTGGACGGCTATCGCTTTGAAAAGCTGCAGCCGCAGCTGAAGGAAATCGGCGACATCGAGCGCATCCTGGCGCGGATCGGCCTGCGCAATGCGCGGCCCCGTGACCTGGCGCGTCTGCGCGATGCCCTCAGCGCCCTGCCGCAACTGCAAGTGGCAATGACCGAACTGGATACGCCGCACCTGCAACAGCTCGCCGTAACGGCCGGTACCTACCCGGAACTGGCAGCGCTGTTGGAAAAGGCCATTATCGACAACCCGCCGGCGATCATCCGTGACGGCGGCGTACTCAAGACCGGCTACGACAGCGAACTGGACGAACTGCAGTCCCTGAGCGAAAACGCCGGGCAGTTCCTGATCGACCTGGAAGCCCGCGAAAAAGCCCGCACTGGCCTGGCCAACCTGAAAGTGGGCTACAACCGCGTGCACGGCTACTTTATCGAGTTGCCGAGCAAGCAGGCCGAGTCGGCCCCCATCGACTATCAACGCCGCCAGACACTCAAGGGAGCCGAGCGTTTTATCACCCCGGAGCTGAAGGCGTTTGAAGACAAGGCGCTGTCGGCCAAGAGCCGTGCCCTGGCCCGGGAAAAGATGCTCTACGAGGCGTTGCTGGAAGACTTGATCAGCCAGTTGGCGCCGCTGCAGGACACCGCCGCCGCCCTGGCGGAGCTGGATGTGCTGAGCAACCTCGCCGAACGGGCGCTGAATCTCGACCTGAACTGCCCGCGGTTTGTCAGTGAGCCGTGCATGCGCATCGTGCAGGGGCGCCACCCGGTGGTGGAACAGGTGCTGACCACGCCGTTCGTCGCCAACGACCTGTCGCTGGACGACGATACGCGCATGTTGGTGATCACCGGTCCGAACATGGGTGGTAAATCCACCTATATGCGTCAAACCGCGTTG
Source organism: Pseudomonas sp. NFX5 (assembly GCF_049132125.1). Taxonomy (NCBI): domain Bacteria; kingdom Pseudomonadati; phylum Pseudomonadota; class Gammaproteobacteria; order Pseudomonadales; family Pseudomonadaceae; genus Pseudomonas; species Pseudomonas sp. NFX5. Next base: position 37,043 of record NZ_JAFMZG010000030.1, on the reverse strand, counting down.
ATCGTACTACTGGCGCATATCGGCAGTTTTGTGCCGGCAGCCAGTTGCGAGCTGTCCCTGGTGGATCGTATCTTCACCCGGATCGGCTCCAGCGATGACCTGGCCGGTGGCCGTTCGACCTTTATGGTGGAAATGAGCGAGACCGCCAATATCCTGCACAACGCCACCGAGCGCAGCCTGGTGCTGATGGACGAAGTGGGTCGCGGCACCAGTACGTTTGACGGCCTGTCCCTGGCGTGGGCGGCGGCCGAGCGGTTGGCGCATCTGCGTGCCTATACGCTATTTGCCACCCACTACTTCGAACTGACGGTGCTGCCGGAAAGCGAGCCGCTGGTGGCCAACGTGCACCTGAATGCCACCGAGCACAACGAGCGCATCGTATTCCTGCACCACGTGCTGCCAGGGCCGGCCAGCCAGAGTTACGGCCTGGCCGTGGCGCAATTGGCCGGCGTGCCGAACGACGTGATCACCCGAGCCCGCGAGCACCTCAGCCGCCTGGAAACCACGGCCCTGCCCCACGAAACCGTGGTAGCTAGCCCTGCCAAGGCCAGCCGCAAACCTGCTGCGCCGCACCAAAGCGATATGTTCGCCAGCCTGCCCCATCCGGTGCTGGATGAGTTGGCAAAGCTTGACCTGGACGACTTGACGCCGCGAAAAGCGCTGGAAATGTTATATGCACTGAAGACTCGGATATAACGCTCGCGCTTGCAAGCTGATAGACTCTCGCGCGGTTTGGGATGCTGCTGGCTCTTAGCCTGGCCTGCAGACTATCGCTCCCGAACCTCGCGAGCCCTACCACAAAGGGTTTCGCTGCCGCCGCCTGAGGAGAGAATTAGAAATGACCTTCGTCGTCACCGACAACTGCATCAAGTGCAAGTACACCGACTGCGTAGAAGTGTGTCCGGTGGACTGCTTCTACGAAGGCCCGAACTTCCTGGTCATCCACCCGGACGAGTGCATTGACTGCGCCCTGTGTGAACCTGAATGCCCGGCCGTCGCCATTTTCTCCGAGGACGAAGTCCCGGCGGGCATGGAACAGTTCATTCAGTTGAACGTTGAATTGGCTGAAATCTGGCCAAACATCACCGAGAAGAAAGACTCGTTGCCGGATGCCGCCGAATGGGATGGCAAACCCAACAAGATTGAGCAACTAGAGCGCTAAAAGCGCCGCTGCCCAACAAAAAAAGGCCCTTCAAGGGCCTTTTTTGCGCTCAGGGGAACGCATTCACTTTTCTATAGACGAAAAAAGGGGCGGTATGACCCGCCCACATTTTTTCCCTAGTCCCTGTGTTCCTTTTCATCATCCTGATGAATCGCATCCTGCGACGTTCCTTCAACCATCGTTCCTTGATGGCTGTGTCAATCCGTGGACACAGGGCTGATGTTAGAGAGTTCCAAGGGAAGTTCAACGGGATCCAAACCGGGCACTGACAGGCTCCAGCCCCCAGACAAAGATAATTAATTTTTATCTTTCAAATAGATAGAAAACTCCTTCAAAGATTCGAGACGCACACACCCAGCAAAAAAACCAAACACTTACGAGAAAGTAAGCGAATGCTTACGCGCGCCATTGCGTAAAAGCGTAAAAGAACCCCATTGACCGATCTCCAGGCAAGAAAAAGCCCCGACAAGTCGAGGCTTCTTGTCCTTCAGCGAGTTCAGTCGTCGCTGACGGTAATGGTCGGCATTGCCGGGGCCGCCGCTTCCTGCAGGACGATCCGTGCGCCCACATGGCGAGCCAATTCCTGGTAGATCATGGCGATCTGGCCATCGGGCTCTGCCGCTACGGTGGGCTTGCCGCCGTCGGCCTGTTCACGAATGCCCATCGACAATGGCAACGAGGCCAGTAGTTCAACGCCGTACTGGGTCGCCAGCTTCTCGCCACCGCCTTCACCAAACAGATGCTCTGCGTGGCCGCAGTTGGAGCAGATGTGCACCGCCATGTTTTCCACCACACCCAACACCGGAATGTTGACCTTGCGGAACATCTCCACGCCCTTCCTGGCGTCCAGCAAGGCCAGGTCCTGGGGCGTGGTCACGATCACCGAGCCCGCCACCGGGACTTTCTGTGCCAGGGTCAGCTGGATATCGCCGGTGCCTGGCGGCATGTCGATCACCAGGTAATCCAGGTCGCCCCAGGCGGTCTGGGTGACCAACTGCAGCAACGCGCCGGAGACCATCGGCCCGCGCCACACCATCGGCGTGTTGTCATCGGTCAGGAACGCCATGGACATGACCTCCACGCCCATGGACTCGATCGGCACGAACCACTTCTGGTCCTTGACCTTCGGCCGCGTGCCTTCGGCGATGCCGAACATCACGCCCTGGCTCGGGCCGTAGATATCGGCGTCGAGAATACCCACGCGCGCGCCTTCACGGGCCAGGGCCAGGGCCAGGTTGGCTGCGGTGGTGGATTTGCCCACGCCGCCCTTGCCGGAAGCGACTGCCACCACGTTCTTGACGTTGGCCAGGCCCGGGATCTGCGCCTGGGCCTTGTGCGGGGCGATCACGCACTGGATGTCGACCTTGGCGGCACGCACGCCGTCGAGGCCCTCGATGGCCATTTGCAGCATCTGCGCCCAACCGCTCTTGAACAGGCCGGCGGCATAACCCAACTCCAGTTGGACCGAGACCTGGTCACCCTGGACCTCGATGGCACGTACACAGCCGGCGCTGACCGGATCCTGGTTCAAATAGGGGTCGGTGTACTGGCGAAGAACGGCTTCCACCGCTGCGCGATTGACGGCGCTCATGGGCAACTCCCGAAAAAAGACTGACTGAAACAGGCGGCTATCCTAACCGTTCCAGCCGCGTTACGGCATGCTTTCGCAGGTGCGGAAGATTCTGAAACAGCACCACGGGGTGAAATAAATTTCCCGGCGCTTTATAGTGGCCGACCTCCGTTTCATCAAGTAGCCGAGCCCCATGTCCGAGCCACGCAAGATCCTCGTCACCAGCGCCCTGCCCTATGCCAATGGTTCCATCCATCTTGGCCATATGCTTGAGTACATCCAGACCGATATGTGGGTGCGCTTCCAGAAGCATCGCGGCAATCAATGCATCTATGTCTGCGCGGACGACGCCCACGGTTCGGCCATCATGCTGCGCGCCGAAAAGGAAGGCATCACCCCGGAACAGCTGATCGCCAATGTGCAGGCTGAACACAGCGCCGACTTTGCCGAGTTCCTGGTGGATTTCGACAACTTCCACTCGACCCACTCCGCCGAAAACCGCGAGCTGTCGAGCCAGATCTACCTGCGCTTGAAGGACGCCGGGCACATCGCCACGCGCTCGATCACGCAGTATTTCGACCCGGAAAAGAAAATGTTCCTGGCCGACCGCTTCATCAAGGGCACCTGCCCGAAATGCGGCACTGAAGACCAGTACGGCGACAACTGCGAAAAATGCGGTGCCACCTACGCACCGACTGACCTGAAGAACCCGCGCTCGGCGATCTCCGGCGCCATCCCGGTACTCAAGGACTCCCAGCACTTCTTCTTCAAGCTCCCGGATTTCCAGCAGATGCTGCAAACCTGGACCCGCAGCGGCACCCTGCAGGACGCCGTGGCCAACAAGATCGCCGAATGGCTGGATGCAGGCCTGCAACAGTGGGACATCTCCCGCGATGCGCCGTACTTCGGCTTCGAGATCCCAGGCGAGCCCGGCAAATACTTCTATGTATGGCTGGACGCACCGATCGGCTACATGGCCAGTTTCAAGAACCTCTGCGACCGTACGCCGGAGCTGGACTTCGATGCGTTCTGGGGCAAGGACTCCACCGCCGAGCTGTACCACTTCATCGGCAAGGACATCGTCAACTTCCACGCCCTGTTCTGGCCAGCCATGCTCGAAGGTTCGGGCTACCGCAAGCCCACCGGCATCGCGGTACACGGCTACCTGACGGTCAACGGCCAGAAGATGTCCAAGTCCCGTGGCACCTTTATCAAGGCACGCACCTACCTGGACCACCTGTCGCCGGAATACCTGCGCTACTACTACGCCTCCAAGCTGGGTCGTGGCGTCGACGACCTGGACCTGAACCTGGAAGACTTCGTCCAGAAGGTCAACTCGGACCTGGTGGGCAAGGTGGTCAACATCGCCAGCCGCTGCGCCGGTTTTATCCACAAGGGCAACGCCGGCCTGCTGGTGGCCGAGAACGCCGCGCCGGAACTGACCGACGCGTTCCTGGCTGCCGCGCCAAGCATCGCCGACGCCTATGAAGCCCGTGACTTTGCCCGTGCCATGCGCGAGATCATGGGCCTGGCCGACCGCGCCAACGCCTGGATTGCCGACAAGGCCCCCTGGTCGCTGAACAAGCAGGAAGGCAAGCAGGCTGAGGTCCAGGCGATCTGCGCCACCGGCGTCAACCTGTTCCGCCAGCTGGTGATCTTCCTCAAGCCCGTGCTGCCATTGCTGGCCGCCGACGCCGAGGCGTTCCTCAATGTCGCCCCGCTCACCTGGAACGACCACGCCACGTTGCTCAGCAACCATCAGTTGAATGAATTCAAGCCTCTGATGACCCGCATCGATCCGGTCAAGGTCCAGGCAATGACCGACGCCTCGAAAGAAGACCTGGCCGCCAGCCAGACCGATACCGGCGAATCGAAACCGGCCGGTAACGGCGAGCTGGCCAAGGACCCGCTTTCCCCGGAAATCGACTTTGACGCCTTTGCTGCCGTGGACCTGCGCGTGGCGCTGATCATCAAGGCCGAAGCCGTGGAAGGGGCCGAAAAACTGCTGCGCCTGACCCTGGATATTGGTGACGAACAACGCAACGTGTTCTCCGGAATCAAGAGCGCCTATCCGGACCCGTCCAAGCTCAATGGTCGTCTGACCATGATGATTGCCAACCTCAAGCCGCGGAAAATGAAGTTCGGTATCTCCGAAGGCATGGTGATGGCGGCCGGTCCCGGCGGCGAAGAGATCTACCTGCTGAGCCCTGACAGCGGCGCCAAGCCGGGTCAACGTATCAAGTAAGCGCCGCAAAACAGCCCTGTCGTTTCGGCGACGGGGCTTTTCAACTAGTCCCCCCTTCTCGCTTGCCGGATAATCAAACCCTGTTTGTTCAACCGGCACGCCAATGATCACTCCATGAATCTGATTCAACGTATCGACGCACTGCTGCCGCAGACACAATGCGGCAAGTGTGGGCACCCGGGCTGCAAGCCTTACGCCGAGGGTATCGCCCGGGGCGAGGCAATCAACAAATGCCCACCCGGAGGACAGGAGACGATCACCGGCCTCGCGCTATTACTGCGTGTACCCATTCTGGAGCTGGATACCAGCCGTGGGGACGCCCCGGCCCAGGTCGCCTACATCCGCGAGGCCGAGTGCATCGGCTGCACCAAATGCATCCAGGCCTGCCCGGTGGACGCGATTGTCGGCGCCGCCAAGTTGATGCACACCGTCATCGTCGATGAGTGCACCGGTTGCGACCTGTGCGTCGCGCCCTGCCCCGTCGACTGCATTGAGTTGCGCCCAGTGGTCACAGGGCTGCCGATCATCGGCGGCCTGGCAGCGAACGAAAACGAACGCCGTGAACGAAACTTCAAGCGCGACCGTGCCCGGCAACGCTTTGAACAACGCAATGCACGCCTGCAACGGGAAGAAGAGCACAGGACTGCCCAACGTGTGGCGCGGCCTCAGCGCTCAGCACCAACTCCCCCTTTGCCATTTGACGCAGCGCGGGCCGCCCAGGATGCGGAGGTGAAAAAAGCCAAGATCAATGTGGCCATGAGCCGCGCCCAATTGCACAAATCCTTGCAGGCTTTTGGGCACCCGCCGACCTTTGAACAACAATCCCAACTGATCGCCCTGCAACAGCAATTCGAGGCAGCGGAGCAGGCGTTGGCAGCCCTGGGCCAGCATCACACACCCGCGACACCGCTGCCTGCCGTCAACAACGCCGACCTCAAGCGCGCCAAAATCCAATTGGCGATGCGCCGGGCCGAGTTGAAGAAAGCCCTGGACCAACAGGCGGATCCGCAACAATTAGCCGACGCGCAACACAAGCTCGATGACGCGCAGCGCCAAGTAGACGCCCATGGCACATGACTGATAATCCTGGGGGGGTTGTTACAGTCCATCGCCGACACCACATTGATACCGTCGGGTTATCCTTCTCGCAGGACTCCGTGCCTGGACCCACTATTCAACACTACGCTGACTGCCCGAAAGGAACCTTCCGCCTCATGAACGCCGCAAAACGCCTGGAAATTTTCCGCAGGCTTCACGAAGACAATCCGGAACCCAAGACCGAACTGGCCTACTCCTCGCCGTTCGAGTTACTGATTGCGGTGATCCTGTCGGCCCAATCCACGGACGTCGGCGTCAACAAGGCCACGGCCAGGCTGTATCCCGTGGCCAACACGCCAGAGGCGATTTACGCCCTGGGCGTGGACGGGCTGTCGGAGTACATCAAGACCATCGGCCTCTACAACAGCAAGGCCAAGAATGTCATCGAGACCTGCCGCTTGCTGATAGAACGGCACAATAGCGAAGTGCCAGAAACCCGCGAAGCACTGGAAGCCCTGCCGGGGGTGGGCCGTAAAACCGCCAACGTGGTGCTCAACACTGCATTCAGGCAACTCACCATGGCCGTGGATACCCATATTTTTCGGGTCAGTAATCGAACCGGCATAGCACGCGGCAAGAACGTGGTCGAAGTGGAAAAGCAGCTCATGAAGTTCGTACCCAAACCGTACCTGCTTGACTCCCACCATTGGCTGATCCTGCACGGACGCTATGTTTGCCAGGCCCGCAAGCCGCGCTGCGGCAGCTGCCGCATTGAAGACCTGTGCGAATACAAGGACAAGACGTCGGACGATTGAGGCTTCATTGGTTTTCTCGATCAGTCGATTGAAAAAATCTTTTTTACCCATTCATGGATTATCGTTATAAGGAGCGCCAACGGCAGTCTTACTCCGGAGTTAACGTTATGAGCACTGACAAAGAACAGTTGGATGTGGAAGACGACCTCGTTGAATCGGAGGACGATGGCGTGGAAGCACCTGTGGCAGAGGTCGCCAAGACCAATCTGAGCAAACGCCGTACTATCGACAACCTTCTGGAAGAACGACGCTTGCAAAAACAACTGGCCGACTACGACTTCGACCTCTGATCAAGCGGTCGACGGCCGGAAGCCTCCCTGTCGGAGGCTTTTTTCTGCCGGTTGTGCGGCCTATGCGCAGTGCTGTGCCCTCACCTATACCAAGCCGTTACGCTGGGCCAGCTCGATCAGGTCCACGAGAGAGCGGGCATTGAGCTTGAGCAGCAGACGAGTCTTGTAGGTGCTGACGGTCTTGTTGCTGAGAAACATACCGTCGGCAATCTCCTTGTTGGTCCTGCCCCGAGCCAATTGCTGCAACACCATCATTTCCCGGCCGGACAGACGCTCGACCATATCGGCCTCACTGGCATTACCCATGGTGGAGCGTACCGAGTTGAGTGCCTGGTTTGGAAAATAGCTGTAGCCCGACAACACCGCCTTGATCGCACTCAGCAACTCGGTCAGGTCCTGTTGCTTGCACACATAGCCCGCAGCGCCGGCCTGCATGCAACGCATGGAAAAGTGACCTGGAGCCTGGGAGGTGAGCACCAGTACCTTGAACGGGACAGCCTGCTTGGTAGACGAAAGCCGGCAAATAACTTCCAGGCCATCGAGCTTGGGAATCCCAATATCCAGTATGACAATGTCCGGCATATGCTCCCGCGCAAGTTGCAACGCATCGACACCGTTATTGGTCTCTGCAACGACCTCATAACCATGACGCTCCATTAGCATACGCACAGCAAGACGAATGACGGGATGATCATCTACGATCAGCACTTTATTCATGAGAAAGTCCAATTTCGCTGTTCGAATTATTTAGAGCAAACACAATAGCCTAGTCGTTTCCTAGTTGGCATAGCGTTCCCCCCCGAGCAACAGCAAGCAGAGACCCAACCCACAGAGATAAAGGAAACGCCCTACAAAAAAACACCGATACAGATGTTTCCAGTTTTATGGGGCCCTTCAGAACTTTCCGGGACCTCACATATTTTGAGTGAAATTTCCAGCCCCTCCAGGGGATAAGGTAAACGTGCCGCACGCAACTATCAGGAAATGCCCCTTGCCTGTCGACTGCAGGTAGCGGAGCCGGCAGAGAAAAATCGGTAGTTTCAGTTCCATTTAACATATTTACTTACATCCTTATTTCCTACAGAATTTTTGGCTTCTTACATACTCCTCGCACCTACATGAGTGAATTATCTGTAAGACTGGTTCCTACATAAATGATAAAAAACATTCCCCCGACAAAAAAAACAGCGCCCCAATAATCAACAACACTGATTAAACAAGTTTAAACAAAGTGGACTTAATCAAGAATTCAAGACAAAAAAAATGGCCCCTTGAACAAGGGGCCATTTTTACAACCGGCTTGACACTCAGAACAACGAACGACCTTTGTTGGCAGCAATGCGCATGCGCAATGCATTCAACTTGATAAAGCCCGCTGCGTCAGCCTGGTTGTAGGCACCGCCATCTTCTTCGAAAGTGGCGATGTTGGCGTCGAACAGCGAGTCATCCGACTTACGGCCGGTAACGATCACATTGCCCTTGTACAACTTCAGACGCACAACGCCATTCACGTGGGCCTGGGAAGCATCGATCATCTGTTGCAGCATCAGACGCTCAGGGCTCCACCAGTAGCCGGTATAGATCAGGCTGGCGTACTTGGGCATCAGCTCGTCTTTGAGGTGAGCCACTTCACGGTCCAGGGTGATGGACTCGATGGCGCGGTGGGCACGCAGCATGATGGTGCCGCCCGGGGTTTCGTAGCAACCACGGGACTTCATGCCCACATAGCGGTTCTCGACGATGTCGAGGCGGCCGATGCCGTGTTCGCCACCGATACGGTTCAGCGTCGCCAATACGGTGGCCGGGGTCATTTCCACGCCGTCCAGCGCGACGATGTCGCCATTACGGTAGGTCAGTTCCAGGTACTGCGGCTTGTCTGGAGCGTTCTCCGGGGAGACGGTCCATTTCCACATGTCTTCTTCGTGCTCGGTCCAGGTGTCTTCCAGCACGCCGCCTTCATAGGAGATGTGCAGCAGGTTGGCGTCCATCGAGTACGGGGACTTTTTCTTGCCATGACGCTCGATCGGGATCGCGTGCTTTTCAGCGTAATCCATCAGCTTTTCACGGGACAGCAGGTCCCATTCACGCCACGGGGCAATCACTTTTACGCCGGGCTTGAGCGCGTAGGCACCCAGTTCGAAACGCACCTGGTCGTTGCCCTTGCCGGTGGCGCCATGGGAAATGGCATCAGCGCCGGTTTCGTTGGCGATTTCGATCAGGCGCTTGGCGATCAGCGGACGTGCGATGGAAGTACCCAGCAGGTACTCGCCTTCGTAGACGGTGTTGGCGCGAAACATCGGGAAGACGAAATCGCGGACGAATTCTTCGCGCAGGTCGTCAATGTAGATCTCTTTCACGCCCATGGCTTGCGCCTTGGCACGTGCAGGTTCGACCTCTTCGCCCTGACCCAGGTCAGCGGTGAAGGTCACCACTTCACAGTTATAAGTATCCTGCAGCCACTTGAGGATCACCGAAGTGTCCAGGCCGCCGGAATACGCGAGAACGACCTTGTTTACGTCGGCCATGCCATCACTCCACGGGGTTGTACGGAAAGGCGTCGATTCTACCGATCAAAACCGTGGATTTACAGGGGCGCGACAGCAAATGAAGATAAAGCGACAGATTATGTCGAGCGAGCGACCGATGGTCGCACGTCAGGAGGTGTGTGCCGGGTTGCTCGGCCCCGTGGCCTGGGGGGCCGGTTTCTCAGGGGCAGCCACGCGTTCGAGCTGAATATTCACACGGCGGTTACGGGCCCGGTTGGCGGCAGTGGTGTTGGGCGCCAAGGGGTAGCTTTCGCCATGGAACCGCAGGGTGATCTGGGACTCCGGGATACCGTTGGCCTTGAAGTAGTCCATCACAGCCAGCGCGCGACGGCGTGAAACGTCACGGTTGCTCAGGCGATTGCCGCTGTTGTCCGAGTGGCCGTTCAATTCGATATGGTTGACGGTTGGGTCCGCCTTCATGAATTCGAGAATCACCGCCAGCTTCTGCTTTGCCGCAGCGTCCAGCTCGATGCCGCCACCGGGGAAGCCCACTTCGGTCTGCTTGACCTGATCGTAATTCATCGGCAGCAGCTTGGCGGTGCACAGCTGATAATCGCTGTAGGCCTTGTTGAATTTCACCGGCAGCAGGCGAATCTCCGAATAACCACCCTCACGTCCATAGTGCCGCACCGTGGGCGAGCGTCCATCGAGCAAACCGTTGAAGAGACGCCCGGCCTGGGCCTGAGAGCTGTTGAACAGCACATCACCGCTGCCGGCACGTACGGCGCCGAGATTGATGTCACCCCGACCGGGCTGCCAGGGGGCTGCGGCGGCCAACAAGGTGGCCGACCCTGCGCCCAGCGACCCGTTATAGGCTTTAAGGCGAAACGTCGCCTGCTCGCCGGCCCGGCGCACGAACTCACCCGAACCGAAGTCGGTGATCGGTTGGCTCAGGCGGCACTCGAACTTGTCCCCCTCTACCTTCCACTCAATGTTCTCCAGACGTGTCTGGAACGTGAGGGCCATAGCAGGCAGGCTGGCGAACACACTGAGCAGGGCTAGATAATGCTGGCGCACGGGAGGCTCCACTGGTTTCTACAACACTTCAAAGCGTCATACATCGATAAGGCATACGAAAGGCTATCGGATGCATCCTGCAAAACTTGATAGCGAGTGCCTGCAAGAGTCTTTTCCGGTAGCATTCCCACCAGATTGACCCGCCTGGAATCCCCAATGTCCGACCGCCTGACCCTGCTGCGTCCCGACGACTGGCATATTCATCTTCGCGATGGTGCTGCGTTGCCCCAAACCGTGGCCGATGTAGCGCGTACGTTTGGCCGCGCCATCATCATGCCTAACCTGGTACCACCGGTGCGTAACGCCGCCGAAGCCGACGCCTATCGCCAGCGCATCCTCGCTGCACGGCCGGCCGGCAGCCGCTTCGAACCATTGATGGTGCTCTACCTCACCGACCGTACCCAGCCCGAAGAAATTCGCCAGGCCAAGGCCAGCGGTTTCGTGCACGCCGCCAAGCTGTACCCGGCCGGCGCGACCACCAACTCCGATTCCGGCGTGACCAGCATCGACAAGATCCTGCCGGCCATCGAAGCCATGGCCGAAGTCGGCATGCCGCTGCTGATCCACGGTGAAGTCACCCGTGGCGACGTGGATGTGTTCGATCGCGAGAAAATCTTCATCGACGAGCACATGCGCCGCGTGGTCGAGCTGTTTCCGACCCTCAAGGTGGTGTTCGAGCACATCACCACGGCCGATGCCGTGCAGTTCGTCACCGAGGCCTCGGCCAACGTCGGCGCAACCATCACCGCCCATCACCTGCTGTACAACCGCAACCACATGCTGGTGGGCGGGATTCGGCCGCACTTCTATTGCCTGCCGATCCTCAAGCGCAACACCCACCAGGTTGCCTTGCTGGATGCCGCGACCAGCGGTAATCCGAAGTTCTTCCTCGGCACCGACTCTGCGCCCCACGCCCAGCACGCCAAGGAAGCGGCATGCGGTTGTGCCGGTTGCTACACCGCGTTCGCCGCCATCGAGCTGTATGCCGAAGCGTTCGAACAGCGCAACGCCCTGGATAAACTCGAAGGTTTCGCCAGCCTCAATGGCCCGCGATTCTACGGCCTGCCGGCGAATACCGACCGTATCACCCTGGTCCGTGAAGACTGGACCGCCCCCGCCAGCCTGCCATTTGGCGAGCTGACCGTTATCCCGCTGCGCGCCGGTGAAACACTGCGCTGGCGCCTGCTGGAGGAAAGCAAGTGAGTGAAGACCATTACGATGACGACCAGGAACACGGTGGCGGTGGTGGTTCGCGCCACCCGATGGCCGAACGTTTCCGCGGCTACCTGCCTGTCGTTGTCGACGTAGAAACCGGCGGCTTCAATTGCGCCACCGATGCACTGCTGGAAATCGCCGCAACGACTATCGGCATGGACGAACAGGGCTTTGTGTATCCGGAGCACACCCACTTCTTCCGCGTCGAGCCGTTTGAAGGTGCCAATATCGAAGCGGCAGCCCTGGAGTTCACCGGGATCAAGCTCGATCACCCCTTGCGCATGGCCGTCAGCGAAGAGGCGGCACTCACCGATATCTTCCGTGGCGTACGCAAGGCCTTGAAGGCCAACGGCTGCAAGCGCGCGATCCTGGTCGGACATAACAGCAGCTTCGACCTGGGCTTCCTCAACGCCGCCGTGACGCGGCTGGACATGAAGCGCAATCCGTTCCACCCGTTCTCCAGTTTCGACACCGCCACCCTTGCTGGCCTGGCCTATGGCCAGACCGTCTTGGCCAAGGCCTGCCAGGCGGCCGGCATCGACTTCGACGGTCGCGAAGCCCACTCGGCCCGCTACGACACCGAGAAGACCGCCGAGCTGTTCTGCGGCATCGTCAACCGCTGGAAGCAGATGGGCGGCTGGGAAGACTTCGGCGACTGAGGTCAAATCCCGCGCACAAAAAAACCGGCCTTCTCAGGCCGGTTTTTTTGTCCCGCGAATCCGGCTTACAGCTTGCCAGCGTTCTCGGTCAGGTAAGCCGCAACGCCTTCTGGCGAAGCGTTCATGCCTTTGTCGCCTTTTTTCCAGTTGGCAGGGCAGACTTCGCCGTGCTCTTCGTGGAATTGCAGGGCGTCGACCAGACGGATCAGCTCTTCCATGTTACGGCCCAGCGGCAGGTCGTTGATGATCTGGGAGCGCACAACGCCCTTGTCATCGATCAGGAACGCGCCACGGAAAGCCACGCCGCCTTCGGATTCAACGTCATAGGCCTTGGCGATGTCGTGCTTCATGTCGGCAGCCATGGTGTATTTGACTTTGCCGATGCCGCCATCGTTGATGGCCGTGTTGCGCCAGGCGTTGTGGGTGAAATGGGAGTCGATGGAAACGGCAACCACTTCAACGTTACGTGCCTTGAAATCGTCCATGCGGTGGTCCAGAGCGATCAGCTCCGAAGGGCAGACGAAGGTGAAGTCCAGCGGGTAGAAGAACACCAGGCCGTATTTGCCTTTGATGGCTTCAGACAGTTTGAAGCTGTCAACGATTTCGCCATTGCCGAGCACGGCAGGTACGTCGAAATCCGGGGCTTGTTTGCCGACGAGTACGCTCATTGGGTATCTCCTGATGTAAGGGTGACGATTGAAGTAAAAGGACCGGCCTTGAGTCTGCCGCATTCAAGCGACAGCCCTGTGACGCAGTCACGCTTCGTGAAGACCGACCATCATACACTGAAAAAACCGTTCGTCAGCGTGAGGGCGGTGCAGGCCAATACCCTACGAATCTACTTTGACAATCATTCTCGTTAACATTAAGATCCATCGCACTTAAGCCTTAAACCCGCGACGGTTCTCCCTTATGTATGTGTGCCTGTGTACCGGCGTCACCGACGGACAAATCCGCGAAGCAATCTATGAAGGTTGCTGCAGCTACAAGGAAGTGCGTGAAACCACCGGCGTTGCCAGTCAATGTGGTAAATGTGCTTGCCTCGCCAAGCAAGTGGTACGGGAAACCCTGACGCAACTGCAAACAGCCCAGGCCGCTGTTCCCTACTCAGCAGAATTTACACACGCTTGAATAGGCGTGTTTTGAAGAACCGGACCGAGTGTCCGGTTTTTTTATGCCTGTAATTCAATTAGTTAGCGCTAAGACGCGGAACACAAACATTCTTATTCCGATTAATTTTCATTTATTATTCAATAACTTAGGTTTGACACTAGGGTTTTCGCCGCTCAAACTCCGCCTTATACACAGCTACTACAGGGCAGGACCCCAGTCATGAAAGGCGACATCTCAGTCATCCAGCAACTCAACAAAATCCTTGCCAATGAACTGGTCGCGATCAATCAGTACTTCCTGCATGCGCGCATGTACGACGATTGGGGCCTGGAAAAGCTTGGCAAGCGTGAATACAAAGAATCCATCAAGGCCATGAAGGACGCCGACGCGCTGATCAAGCGGATCCTGTTCCTCGAAGGCCTGCCGAACGTACAGGACCTGGGCAAGCTGAACATCGGCGAGCACACCCAGGAAATGATCAGCAGCGACCTGGGCTTTGAACGCAAGAGCCACAGCGACCTCAAGGCCGCCATCGCACATTGCGAGACCAAGGGCGACTTCGGCAGCCGCGAGCTGCTGGAAGACATCCTTGAAGACCAGGAAGAACATATCGACTGGCTGGAAACCCAACTGGGCCTGATCGACAAAGTCAGCCTGGAAAACTACCTGCAATCGCAGATGGGCGAATAATCCCGTCGCTCTCTCAGGTACAAAAAAGCCCCGCTCTCTCACGAGAAGCGGGGCTTTTTATTGCAGGCGAATCAAGCGTCGGTCTTGGCCGCCGCGTTTGCCGCTGCATCTTTGATCAACGCCTGCAACGAACCATCAGCTGCCATTTCGGTGATGATATCGCTACCGCCGACCAGCTCGCCGGCTACCCACAGTTGCGGGAAGGTAGGCCAGTTGGCGTACTTCGGCAGGTTGGCGCGGATTTCCGGGTTTTGCAGGATATCCACGTAAGCGAACTTCTCGCCACACTGCATAACAGCCTGGGAAGCCTTCGCGGAGAAACCGCACTGAGGAGCGTTAGGTGCGCCCTTCATGTAAAGCAGAATGGTGTTGTTGGCAATCTGCTCTTTGATCGTTTCGATGATATCCATGGAACACCTCGGCTGGAACTTTGCGACTCACAGGTCGGCACGGTGGCGCATTGTAACGCAAAATTCCAACGCGGTGCTCGGGCTCCTTATGCGGCAGCGACTTGGACCGGTACGCCATTCAATGCCGCATTGCCCGATAACTCATCCAATTGCCGCTCGTCGGTCAAGTCATTCGCGCTCGCCCCCGGTTGCTCGCTGGCGATGGTCATCTGGACGCCAGGACGGGCGTGGCCCCAACCATGGGGCAGGCTGACCACGCCGGGCATCATGTCCAGGCTGGCGACCACCTCCACCTCGATCATGCCGATACGTGAACTGACGCGCACCCGCTGGCCGTCTGCCAACTGGCGACTGGCCAGGTCGTCGGGATGCATATGCAACTGGTGCCGAGGCTTGCCCTTCACCAGCCGGTGATAATTATGCATCCAGGAATTATTACTGCGCACATGGCGACGGCCGATCAGCAGCAACTCGTCAGCCACAGGCATCGGCTGCGCCGCAAAGCGCGCCAGATCCGCCAGAATCACTGCCGGTGCCGCCTGCACCTTGCCATCCACGGTTTTCAAGCGCGCTGTGAGATTTGGCTTGAGCGGCCCCAGGTCCATGCCATGGGGATGATCCGCCAGCTTCGCCACCGACAACTGATGGCTCGACGCATCACCATAAGCGCCGGCGCGCAGGCCGAAGTCGATCATTTGCGCAGGCGGCATGGTGGGCTTGAGCGCCATACCGGTGTGCGCAGCGAATGCCGTGGCCAGGCCGACGAAGATCTCCCAGTCATGCAACGCCCCCTCAGGCTTGGGCAGGATCGCGCGATTGAAACGGGTGACATTGCGCACGGCGAACATGTTGAACGTGGTGTCGTAGTGGTCGTTTTCCAGCGCCGAAGTGGACGGCAGGATCAGATCGGCATAACGCGTGGTCTCGTTGATATAGAGGTCGATGCTGACCATGAACTCCAAGCCGTCCAGGGCCTGCTCCAACTGGCGGCCATTGGGGGTCGACAGCACCGGGTTGCCCGCCACCGTCACCAGCGCGCGGATCTGTCCTTCGCCGCCGGTGAGCATTTCTTCGGCCAATGCAGACACTGGTAACTCGCCGCCGTACTCCGGGCGCCCGGACACGCGGCTCTGCCAGCGATTGAAATGCCCGCCACCGGTGGACGCGACCAAATCCACCGCCGGACTGGTGCATAACGCGCCGCCCTCGCGGTCGAGGTTGCCCGTGACCAAGTTGATCAACTGCACCAGCCAATGACACAGCGTGCCGAACGCCTGGGTCGACACCCCCATGCGCCCGTAGCACACCGCTTTATCCGCAGCAGCGAAATCCCGTGCCAACTGGCGAATCTGCCCGGCGGGTACGGCACACTGGCGGCTCATGGCTTCGGCGGTAAAGCCGAGGATCGCACGGCGCACCTCCTCAAGGCCCTCTACCGGCAAATGACTGTCACGCATCAGGTTCTCGGTGAACAGTGTGTTGAGTACCCCGAACAGCAACGCCGCATCCCCGCCAGGCCGCACGAACAGATGCTGATCAGCGATCGCCGCTGTCTCACTGCGCCGAGGATCGACCACCACCACCTTGCCGCCCCGGGCCTGGATAGCCTTGAGACGCTTCTCCACATCGGGCACGGTCATGATGCTGCCGTTGGAGGCCAGCGGGTTGCCGCCCAGGATCAGCATGAAGTCGGTGTGGTCGATGTCCGGAATCGGCAGCAACAGGCCATGGCCGTACATGAGGTGGCTGGTGAGGTGATGGGGCAACTGGTCTACGGAGGTGGCAGAAAACCGGTTGCGCGTCTTGAGCTGGCCGAGGAAGTAGTTGCTGTGGGTCATCAGCCCATAGTTGTGCACGCTGGGGTTACCCTGATACACCGCCACTGCATTCTGCCCATGCCGCGCCTGGATGCCCGCCAGCCGCTCGGCGACCAAGGCAAACGCCTCATCCCACGGGATTGGTTGCCATTCGCTGCCCACCCGCAACATGGGCTGGTGCAGGCGGTCAGGATCATTCTGGATGTCCTGCAACGCCACGGCCTTGGGGCAGATATGGCCGCGACTGAAGCTGTCCAGCGTGTCGCCCTTGATCGAGGTGATCGCCAGGCTGCCGTCTTCGGCCTGGGTGGTTTCCAGGGTCAGGCCACAGATGGCTTCACACAGGTGGCAGGCACGGTGGTGGAGAGTCTTGGTCATGGCCAGTCTCTTTATTGGGCTTTGGCCTGACTATGGGCCGTGACCATGACAGGCGCCAGCATCGTTCGTCCTGTGAATCGATAGCCATCAGGCCAGGCCATGCGCAAACATGAGCAAATGTTACAGAACCTGTCATCAACCTCTGAAACCGACGCAGCCTGATCCAGGCCCGCCCCCGCGCATTGCAAAAGGTGATGGCGTCAGTGTACAAATGGCCCGCTGCTGTCAGGAAATCGTCTTCAAAAGCGCTCTCGCGCCCTTCTTGAACACCCCTAAAAACGTAGCCCTATTGGTAAGACGCGACATTTAATGTCAATATCGCGCCTTCCCCTATTTCGTCGCCCCGTGCGGCTTTCGCCGCAGGTCTCGCCCGTTGTCACAATAAACAAGGCTTTGAGTATCTGCGGTCTGTTGCAAAAAGGTAGTTAATGATGAGCGCAAGGCACTTTCTCTCCCTGATGGATTGCACGCCCGAAGAGCTGGTCAGCGTGATCCGTCGAGGCATTGAGCTTAAAGACCTGCGTAACCGCGGCGTACTGTTCGAGCCTTTGAAAAACCGCGTGCTCGGGATGATTTTCGAGAAGTCGTCGACCCGCACTCGCCTGTCGTTCGAAGCCGGCATGATCCAGCTGGGTGGCCAGGCCATCTTCCTGTCGCCGCGTGACACCCAACTGGGCCGTGGCGAGCCGATCAGCGACTGCGCGATCGTCATGTCGCGCATGCTCGATGCGGTGATGATCCGTACCTTTGCCCACAGCACCCTGACCGAATTCGCCGCCAACTCGCGCGTGCCGGTAATCAACGGCCTGTCCGATGACCTGCACCCATGCCAGTTGCTGGCCGACATGCAGACCTTCCTTGAGCACCGTGGCTCGATCCAGGGCAAGACCGTGGCCTGGATCGGTGACGGCAACAACATGTGCAACAGCTATATAGAAGCGGCGATTCAGTTCGACTTCCACCTGCGCATCGCCTGTCCGGAAGGCTTCGAACCGGCCGCCGAGTTCCTGGCCAAGGCCGATGGCCGTGTGCAGATCCTGCGCGATCCAAAGGATGCAGCGATCGGCGCCCACCTGGTCAGCACCGACGTCTGGACCTCCATGGGCCAGGAAGACGAAACCGCCAAGCGCCTGGCCCTGTTCGCGCCCTTCCAGGTGACCCGCGCCCTGCTCGACATGGCCGCGCCGGACGTGCTGTTCATGCACTGCCTGCCCGCCCACCGGGGTGAGGAAATCAGCCTCGACCTGCTCGATGACCCACGCTCCGTGGCCTGGGACCAGGCCGAGAACCGCCTGCACGCGCAAAAAGCCCTGCTCGAATTCCTCGTCGAACCGGCGTACCACCACGCATGAGCCAGCCATTACTGCTGAACTTGCGCAATCTGGCATGCGGTTACCAGGATCAACGGGTGGTGCAGAACCTCAATCTGCACCTCAACGCGGGCGATATCGGTTGCCTGCTGGGTTCTTCGGGCTGTGGCAAAACCACGACCTTGCGCGCGATTGCCGGTTTTGAGCCGGTGCACGAAGGCGAAATCAGCCTCGCGGGCGAAGTGATCTCCAGCGCCGGTTTTACCCTGGCGCCGGAGAAACGTCGCATCGGCATGGTGTTCCAGGACTACGCGCTGTTCCCCCATCTCAGCGTGGCCGACAACATCGCCTTCGGCATTCGCAAACACCCGCAAAAAGACCGTGTGGTCGCCGAACTGCTGGAGCTGGTCAACCTCAAGAACCTGGGCAAGCGTTTCCCCCACGAACTGTCGGGCGGCCAGCAACAACGCGTCGCCCTCGCCCGCGCCCTGGCGCCGGAGCCGCAGCTGTTGCTGCTGGACGAACCGTTCTCCAACCTCGACGGCGAACTGCGGCGCAAGCTCAGCCACGAGGTGCGCGACATCCTCAAGGCACGGGGCACCAGTGCGATCCTGGTCACCCATGACCAGGAAGAGGCATTCGCCGTGAGCGATCACGTCGGGGTGTTCAAGGAAGGCCGCCTGGAGCAGTGGGATACCCCCTACAACCTCTATCACGAACCCCTGACGCCTTACGTCGCCAGCTTTATCGGCCAGGGTTATTTCATTCGTGGCCAGTTGAGTTCGCCCGAGTCCGTCCACACCGAACTCGGCGACCTGCGCGGAAACCGCGCCTACACCTGGCCTACGGGGGGGGCGGTGGACGTCTTGCTGCGCCCGGACGACATCGTCTACGCGCCCGACAGCGCCTTGAAAGCGCGGATTGTCGGCAAGACCTTCCTCGGCGCGTCGACCCTGTACCGCCTGCAACTGCCGACCGGTGCGCAGTTGGAGTCGATTTTCCCCAGCCATGCCGACCATCAGGTGGGCGCGCAAGTGGGCATTCGCGTGGCCGCTGAGCATCTGGTGCTGTTCCAGGCCTCAGGCAGCGTCGCGGCGCAGGTTCCTCACGCCGAATCCGGCGTACGACGCTACAGCCCGGCTGGCTGAGTCAATGATCAACGTGTGGGAGGGGCAAGCCTCCTCCCACATTGGTTATCCAGGATACCGGGATTACGGCCGGCCAATTTCTGCGAATTTGGCCTGGGTATGTTCCGCCAGCACTGCGGCGGACAACTCCACTTCCAGTCCCCTTCTCCCCGCACTCACAAAAATTGTCGCAAACGGCTGCGCCGTTACATCGATAAATGTGCGCAGCCGCTTCTTCTGCCCCAGTGGGCTGATACCTCCCAGCAGGTAACCGGTGGAACGCTGCGCCGCAGCCGGATCAGCCATTTCGACTTTTTTAACCCCCGCCGCATGAGCCAGGGCCTTGAGGTCGAGACTTCCGACGACCGGCACCACAGCCACCAGTAATTCGCCTTTTTCACTGCTGGCCAACAAGGTCTTGAACACCTGCGCCGGGTCGAGGCCCAATTTCTCTGCGGCCTCCAGGCCATAGGAGGCCGCCTTGGGGTCGTGTTCATAACTGTGGATGCGATGTTCGGCGCGAACTTTTTTCAACAAATCCAATGCGGGGGTCATGACCTCTCCGAGCGTGGCAAACTGACGGCCAATTCTAGGCCAAGCCCGCATAAAACGCTCTAGTCCGCCCTCCCCGTCCACAATACTTAACGTGGCGAGCGTGATCATTCATCAAACCAATAGTTGGAAAGTGACCGACAGTTCACTTTCGACCTTTGACAGCCGTCATTCTTGTCTATATTTTTTCGTTTCCGAATACTGTAGGAATACACCTGCAGCGTTCCAGCAGTAAGCCGTGTCTTGGATGGGGATCCTCGTCACGGTGAAAATCGCGCAACCGTCCGTTGAGGCAGTGCGCCAGACAAGAACAACAATCGAGGTTTTCCATGACAACTGCTCTTCAACAGCCTTCACTTTCGAGCCAATGCATGGCCGAGTTCCTGGGGACTGCGCTTCTGATCTTTTTCGGTACAGGCTGCGTTGCTGCGCTCAAGGTCGCGGGTGCCAGCTTCGGGTTGTGGGAAATCAGCATCATCTGGGGGATCGGCGTCAGCATGGCGATCTACCTGAGCGCCGGTATTTCCGGGGCTCACCTCAATCCGGCGGTCAGTATCGCCCTGTGTATTTTTGCCGACTTCGACAAGCGCAAACTGCCGTTCTACATCCTGGCCCAAATCGCCGGAGCCTTCTGCTCGGCGGCGCTGGTGTACACGCTTTATAGCAATCTCTTTTTCGATTACGAACAAACCCACCATCTGGTACGCGGCACCCAGGCCAGCCTGGAATTGGCCTCGGTGTTCTCCACCTACCCCCATGTACTGCTGAGCACGGCGCAGGCCTTCCTGGTGGAAATGGTCATTACCGCGATCCTGATGGGCGTGATCATGGCCCTGACCGATGACAACAACGGCCTGCCGCGCGGTCCGCTGGCACCACTGCTGATTGGCCTGCTGATTGCGGTCATCGGCAGTGCCATGGGCCCGCTGACCGGCTTTGCGATGAACCCGGCGCGGGATTTCGGGCCCAAGCTGATGACCTTTTTCGCTGGCTGGGGTGAAATGGCCTTTACTGGCGGCCGCGATATTCCTTACTTCCTGGTTCCGATTTTCGCGCCGATTGTCGGCGCATGCCTCGGTGCTGCGGCCTATCGCGGGCTGATTGCTCGCCACTTGCCGAGCGCCGCACCTGCTATAGCGGAAACAACTGACACGGCTGTCAACGGCAAGACTCGTATTTCCTGAAAGCGCCAGCCTGGTCCTCTGCCCTTCGCGGCCCCGGCTGATTTCTGACTTCCTTATTTCGTCCAAGGCAATAGACATGACCGATATCGAGAATAAGAACTACATCATTGCCCTTGATCAGGGCACCACCAGTTCCCGGGCAATCATCTTCGATCGCGACGCCAACGTGGTCTGCACCGCCCAACGTGAATTCACCCAGCACTACCCGCAAGCCGGCTGGGTCGAGCATGACCCGATGGAAATCTTCGCCACCCAGAGCGCGGTGATGGTCGAGGCCCTGGCACAAGCCGGCCTGCACCATGACCAGGTCGCCGCCATCGGTATCACCAACCAGCGTGAAACCACCGTGGTATGGGACAAGATCACCGGCCGCCCGATCTACAACGCCATTGTCTGGCAATGCCGCCGCAGCACCGAGATCTGCCAGCAGCTCAAGCGCGACGGCCACGAGCAATACATCAACGACACCACCGGCCTGGTCACCGACCCGTACTTCTCCGGCACCAAGCTCAAGTGGATCCTCGATAACGTCGAAGGCAGCCGCGAGCGTGCGCGCAACGGCGAGCTGCTGTTCGGCACCATCGACAGCTGGCTGATCTGGAAATTTACCGGCGGCAAGACCCACGTCACCGACTACACCAACGCCTCGCGCACCATGCTCTTCAACATCCACACCCTGGAGTGGGATGCGAAGATGCTGGAGATCCTCGACGTTCCGCGGGAAATGCTGCCGGAAGTGAAGTCTTCCTCCGAGATCTACGGCCGCACCAAAAGCGGCATCGCCATCGGCGGTATCGCCGGTGACCAGCAAGCGGCACTGTTCGGCCAGATGTGCGTGGAGGCCGGCCAGGCCAAGAACACCTACGGCACCGGCTGCTTCCTGCTGATGAATACCGGCGACAAAGCGGTCAAGTCCAAGCACGGCATGCTCACCACCATCGCCTGCGGCCCCCGTGGCGAAGTGGCCTATGCGCTGGAAGGCGCGGTGTTCAACGGTGGCTCCACCGTGCAATGGCTGCGTGACGAGCTGAAAATCATCGCCGATGCCACCGACACCGAATACTTTGCCGGCAAGGTCAAGGACAGCAACGGCGTGTACCTGGTCCCGGCCTTCACCGGCCTGGGTGCCCCCTACTGGGACCCGTATGCCCGTGGCGCACTGTTTGGCCTGACCCGCGGCGTACGCGTGGATCACATTATTCGTGCCGCCCTGGAGTCGATTGCCTACCAGACCCGCGACGTACTCGACGCCATGCAACAGGACTCGGGCGAACGCCTCAAGGCCCTGCGTGTGGACGGCGGTGCGGTGGCCAACAACTTCCTGATGCAATTCCAGGCCGACATCCTCGGCACCCAGGTCGAGCGCCCGCAAATGCGCGAAACCACTGCACTCGGCGCCGCCTACCTGGCAGGCCTGGCCTGCGGCTTCTGGGGCAGCCTGGACGAGCTGCGCGGCAAGGCCGTGATCGAGCGCGAATTCGAACCGCAACTGGAAGAAGCCGCCAAGGAAAAACTCTACGCCGGCTGGCAAAAAGCGGTGAGCCGCACCCGTGACTGGGAGCCCCACGAAGGCGCCGAATAAGCCATGCGCCGGCCCCATATCGGGTTGTAACTGGCAGGGAGCAGATTCCTGCGTCATCATGGGCCACTTTTGTATGGCAGCCCAAAGGACGCCCCATGAATCTGCCTCCCCGCCAGCAGCAAATCCTCGAACTGGTCCGCGAACGCGGCTACGTCAGTATCGAGGAAATGGCGCAGCTATTCGTTGTCACCCCGCAAACCATCCGCCGCGATATCAACCAGCTGGCGGACGCCAATCTGCTGCGCCGCTACCACGGCGGCGCGGCCTATGACTCCAGTGTCGAGAACACCGCCTACGCCATGCGTGCCGACCAGATGCGCGACGAGAAACAGCGCATCGGCGAAGCCATCGCGGCACAAATTCCCGATCACGCCTCGTTGTTCATCAATATCGGTACCACTACCGAGTCCATTGCCCGTGCGCTGCTCAATCACAATCACCTGAAAATCATCACCAATAACCTCAACGTCGCCACCATGCTCAGCGCAAAGGACGACTTCGATGTGTTGCTGACCGGCGGTAATGTGCGCCGTGACGGCGGCGTGGTGGGCCAGGCCAGTGTCGACTTCATCAACCAGTTCAAGGTCGACTTCGCGCTGGTGGGTATCAGCGGCATCGACGAGGACGGCAGCCTGCTGGACTTCGACTACCAGGAAGTCCGGGTTTCCCAGGCGATCATCGCCAATGCACGCCAGGTGATCCTGGCGGCGGACTCCAGCAAATTCGGGCGCAATGCCATGATTCGACTGGGGCCGATCAGCCTGGTGGACTGCCTGGTGACGGATCAGGAGCCGGTGCCGGCCCTGGTGCAGTTGCTGAACCAGCATAAGGTTCGCCTGGAAGTCGTATAGCGTCTGCACTGAAGCCATCGGGGGCAAGCCCCGATGGCGATTTATCCAGCGCCTTTTTCTCGAGCCTGCCCAGGCTTATGTTCACAAATTTTCCTTTTCCCGCCCTTCGATGAGTTTTTTCAATCGAAGTCGACTGGCTGTGCCCACGTTTATCAGCTACCATTTTCGCAAATGAACATTAATGTTCGAATTCCAATACGAAAAAGCTCCCGAGGCCAGTCGATGAACCCTTCTACCTTGCCTGCTCCACCGCTTGCCGAAGTCTATGACGTTGCCGTAATCGGTGGCGGGATCAACGGCGTCGGCATTGCAGCAGACGCAGCCGGTCGCGGTTTGTCGGTATTCCTTTGCGAAAAGGACGACCTGGCCAGCCACACCTCCTCCGCCAGCAGCAAGCTGATCCACGGCGGCCTGCGCTACCTCGAACATTACGAATTCCGCCTGGTACGCGAAGCCCTGGCCGAACGTGAAGTGCTGCTGGCCAAGGCCCCGCACATCGTCAAGCAGATGCGCTTCGTGCTGCCACACCGCCCCCACCTGCGCCCGGCGTGGATGATCCGTGCCGGCCTGTTCCTCTATGACCACCTGGGCAAGCGCGAGAAACTCGCCGGCTCCAAGAGCCTCAAGTTCGGCCCTGACAGCCCGCTGAAAAGCGAAATCACCAAAGGCTTCGAATACTCCGACTGCTGGGTCGACGACGCCCGTCTGGTCGTCCTCAACGCCATGGCCGCCCGTGAAAAAGGTGCGCATATCCATACCCAGACCCGCTGCATCAGTGCCCATCGCAGCAATGGCATGTGGGACATGAACATGGAACGCGCCGATGGCAGCCTGTTCTCGATCCGTGCCCGCGCCCTGGTGAACGCCGCCGGCCCGTGGGTCGCCAAGTTCATCAAGGACGACCTGAAGCTGGACTCGCCCTACGGTATCCGCCTGATCCAGGGCAGCCACCTGATCGTGCCGAAACTGTATGAAGGCGCCCACGCGCACATCCTGCAGAACGAAGACCAGCGCATCGTCTTCACCATTCCGTACCTGAACCACCTGACCATCATCGGCACCACCGACCGCGAATACACCGGCGACCCGGCGAAAGTGGCGATCACCGAAGGTGAAACCGACTACATGCTCAAGGTGGTCAACGCGCACTTCAAGAAACAGCTGAGCCGCGACGACATCGTCCACACCTACTCGGGTGTGCGCCCACTGTGCAACGACGAGTCGGACAACCCGTCGGCCATCACCCGTGACTACACCCTGTCGCTGTCCGGTGGTACGGGCGAGGCACCGATCCTGTCGGTGTTCGGCGGCAAGCTGACCACCTACCGCAAGCTCGCCGAATCGGCGATGGCGCAACTGGCCCCGTACTTCACGCAGATGCGTCCCAGCTGGACCGCCACCGCCAGCCTGCCCGGCGGCGAGGACATGACCACGCCGCAAGCCCTGGCCGAGGCCATTGGCAGCAAGTTCGACTGGTTGCCGAGCGAAATCGCGCGCCGCTGGTCCACCACCTATGGCAGCCGCACCTGGCGCCTGCTCGAAGGCGTGCAGTCGCTGGCTGACCTGGGTGAACATTTGGGCGGCGGCCTCTACACCCGCGAGGTCGACTACCTGTGTGCCGAGGAATGGGTAACCCAGCCCCAGGACGTGCT
The DNA here is from genome assembly GCF_049132125.1 of Pseudomonas sp. NFX5. NCBI lineage: Bacteria > Pseudomonadati > Pseudomonadota > Gammaproteobacteria > Pseudomonadales > Pseudomonadaceae > Pseudomonas > Pseudomonas sp. NFX5. The sequence goes on along the minus strand of NZ_JAFMZG010000030.1, from coordinate 11,820 downwards.
GTGGCGCCGGACCAAACTCGGCCTGTTCACCACCCCACAGGAACAGGACAACGTGCAACGCTACCTGTCCAAGGTTGAGCAGACCCGCAGCAAGATCGAAGCCGCCTGACAGGCCCGTCGTAAAAAAGCCCCTGCGCCGTAAGGCCCAGGGGCTTTTTTATAGCGCCTGGCATTCGGTTTTCCGAACGCCACAGGCAAGCCTATTCGGTTTACCGGATCAAACGGTTACATATTTGTCGTCATACAAAATTAATCCTCATGTAAATCAACTTGTTAAGCTTTTATTTCCGGTCTGGCACGACTCATGCTCTACACTCCTAGACGATTGCCTGGGACGCTTCAGGAGCCGTCACGGGCATTCGCTGTACAAGAGAGCCGTCTAGCCGGCTTCATAAAAAAAACAAATGTCGAGGAAGTATTGATGCGCATCGTTCCCCATATCCTGGGCGCAGCTATCGCTGCTGCTCTGATCAGCACTCCAGTTTTTGCCGCCGAACTCACCGGCACACTGAAGAAAATCAACGACTCCGGCACCATCACCCTCGGGCACCGCGACAGCTCCATTCCGTTTTCCTACATTGCGGATGGTTCGGGCAAACCTGTGGGCTACTCCCACGACATTCAGCTGGCCATCGTCGAAGCCCTGAAAAAAGACCTGAACAAACCCGATCTGCAGGCCAAGTACAACCTGGTCACCTCGCAGACCCGTATTCCGCTGGTTCAGAACGGCACCGTCGACATCGAGTGCGGTTCCACCACCAACAACGCCGAACGCGCCCAGCAAGTCGCCTTCACCACCAACATCTTCGAAATCGGCACTCGCCTGCTGGTCAAGAAAGACAAGGAAGGCAAGCCTAGCTACGCCGACTTCGCCGACCTGAAGGGCAAGAACGTCGTGACCACCGCCGGCACCACGTCCGAGCGCATCATCAAGGCGATGAACGCTGACAAGCAGATGGGCATGAACGTCATCTCCGCCAAAGACCATGGCGAGTCCTTCCAGATGCTGGAAAGCGGCCGTGCCGTAGCCTTCATGATGGACGACGCCCTGCTGGCCGGTGAAGAAGCCAAGGCCAAGAAGCCGGATGACTGGGTCATCACCGGTACTCCACAGTCCTTCGAAGCCTACGCGTGCATGGTTCGCAAAGAAGACCCTGCCTTCAAGAAAGCGGTGGATGACGCCATCGTTGGCCTGTACAAGTCCGGCGAAATCAACAAGATCTACGCCAAGTGGTTCGAAAGCCCGATCCCACCAAAAAACCTGAACCTGAACTTCCCAATGAGCGACAAGGTTAAGGAACTGATCAAGAACCCGACCGACAAGCCGGCGCCTGAAGTAAAAATCTGATTCCTGACTAACCTTATCGCCTGAGGGAGCCAACCCTCCCTCAGGCGTCTGTTACTACCTGCTGGCTATACTTTGGAACACTCGACCGGGCGGTTTTCGAGCCGATCGCGTGTGCCTGGCGTTCATCGCCAGGCGGGAATGGACTTTCCCCAAGCGGGTGCTTGTACATCGATCGATCTCGAGGGGAGACCCTAATGAATTACAACTGGGACTGGGGCGTGTTCTTCAAGTCCACCGGCGTGGGCAGCGAGACTTATCTCGACTGGTACATCGCCGGCCTGGGCTGGACCATCGCCATCGCTGTCGTGGCATGGATTATCGCCTTGCTGCTGGGCTCCATTCTGGGGGTCATGCGCACTGTGCCAAACCGCCTCGTATCGGGCATCGCGACCTGCTACGTGGAACTGTTTCGTAACGTGCCGCTGCTGGTGCAGCTGTTCATCTGGTACTTCCTGATACCCGACCTGCTGCCGCAGAACCTGCAGGACTGGTACAAGCAGGACCTCAACCCGACCACCTCGGCCTACCTGAGCGTTGTCGTGTGCCTGGGCCTGTTCACCGCTGCCCGTGTGTGCGAGCAAGTGCGTACCGGTATCCAGGCGCTGCCACGTGGCCAAGAGGCCGCTGCACGTGCCATGGGCTTCAAGTTGCCGCAGATCTACTGGAACGTGCTGCTGCCCCAGGCCTACCGGATCATCATTCCGCCGCTTACCTCGGAATTCCTCAACGTCTTCAAGAACTCCTCCGTGGCGTCCTTGATCGGCCTGATGGAACTGCTGGCGCAAACCAAACAGACCGCCGAGTTCTCGGCCAACCTGTTTGAAGCCTTCACCCTGGCCACGCTGATCTACTTCACCCTGAACATGAGCCTGATGCTGCTGATGCGCGTGGTCGAGAAGAAAGTCGCAGTGCCCGGCCTGATCTCCGTGGGGGGTAAATAATGGAACTCGATTTCAGCGGCATCATCCCCGCCATCCCGGGCCTGTGGAACGGCATGGTCATGACCTTGAAGCTGATGGTCATGGGCGTGATCGGCGGTATCGCGCTGGGTACGATCCTGGCACTGATGCGCCTGTCGTCCAGCAAACTGCTGTCCCGGGTGGCCGGCGCCTATGTGAACTACTTCCGCTCGATCCCGCTGCTGCTGGTGATCACCTGGTTCTACCTGGCGGTGCCGTTCGTGCTGCGCTGGATCACCGGCGAAGACACCCCGATCGGCGCGTTCACCTCCTGCGTCGTGGCGTTCATGATGTTCGAGGCCGCGTACTTCTGCGAGATCGTGCGGGCCGGCGTGCAGTCGATCCCCAAGGGCCAGATGGCGGCGGCACAGGCAATGGGCATGACCTATGGCCAGACCATGCGCCTGATCATCCTGCCCCAGGCGTTCCGCAAGATGACCCCGTTGCTGCTGCAACAGTCGATCATCCTGTTCCAGGACACCTCGCTGGTCTACACCGTGGGCCTGGTGGACTTCCTCAACTCCGCCCGTTCCAACGGCGACATCATCGGGCGCTCCAATGAGTTCCTGATCTTCGCCGGTGTCGTCTACTTCATCATCAGCTTTTCCGCCTCGCTGCTGGTCAAGCGTCTGCAAAAAAGGTTTGCCGTATGATCTCGATCAAGAACATCAACAAGTGGTATGGCGACTTCCAGGTGCTGACCGATTGCAGCACCGAGGTTAAAAAAGGCGAAGTGATCGTGGTGTGCGGGCCATCGGGCTCGGGCAAGTCCACCCTGATCAAGTGCGTCAACGCGCTGGAACCGTTCCAGAAAGGCGACATAATCGTCGACGGCACCTCCATCGCCGACCCGAAGACCAACCTGCCGAAACTGCGTTCGCGCGTGGGCATGGTGTTCCAGCACTTCGAGCTGTTCCCGCACCTGACCATCACCGAAAACCTGACCATCGCACAGATCAAGGTGCTCGGCCGCAGCAAGGAAGAAGCCACCAAGAAAGGCCTGCAACTGCTTGAGCGCGTCGGCCTGTCGGCGCACGCCCACAAGCACCCGGGCCAGCTTTCCGGTGGCCAGCAGCAACGTGTGGCGATCGCCCGCGCCCTGGCCATGGACCCGATCGTCATGCTGTTCGACGAACCGACCTCGGCCCTCGACCCGGAAATGGTCAACGAAGTACTGGACGTGATGGTGCAACTGGCCCAGGAAGGCATGACCATGATGTGTGTCACCCACGAAATGGGCTTTGCCCGCAAAGTGGCCGACCGCGTGATCTTCATGGACGCCGGCAAGATCATCGAAGACTGCCCGAAGGAAGAGTTCTTCGGCGACATCAGCGCCCGCTCCGAGCGCGCGCAGCACTTCCTTGAGAAAATCCTGCAGCACTAAGTACCACCCAGCTGTGGTGAAGGGGCCACCCCCTTCGCCACAACTGGTTGACCCAAGGCATCTGTGATGAAATGCGACCCCAACCTCTATCGCGCCGCACCGCCATCACTTGCCGTGAAACCTCGTCTGATTCGCCAACTGTTCCTGCCGCCGTTGATCATCGCCCTGATGATCGGCCTGGGTTATATCGGCTTCTGGATCAGTGAGTACTACGGCATCCGCACCCTCAGCGACAACGGCGAACGCCAGCTGGAGCTGCATGCCCGCACCGTCGAGAGTGAAATCAGCAAATACACCTACCTGCCCAGCCTGCTGGAGCTGGAGTCGAGCGTCTCCAAGCTGCTGGCCGATCCGAACCAGGAAACCCGCAAAACGGTCAACGACTACCTCGAAGGCCTGAACCGACGCAGTCGCAGTCGGGCCATCTACGTGATGGACACCACCGGCCGTGTGCTGGCCACCAGTAACTGGCGCGATGCCGACAGTTACCAGGGTGAAGACCTGTCCTTTCGCGCCTATTTCCAGAATGCCGTGCGCGGCCAGCCCGGGCGTTTCTACGGCATCGGCAGCACCAACGGCGAACCCGGCTACTACCTGGCCCACGGCCTGGAAGAACACGGCAAGATCATCGGCGTGGCGGTGGTCAAAGTGCGCCTCGAAGCCCTGGAAGAGCGCTGGCAACGCGCGCGCCTCGAAGCCTTTGTGAGCGACGAGAACGGCATCATCATTCTCTCCAGCGACCCGGCTCGACGCCTCAAGGCGGTGCGACCGCTGAGCGACGAGACCAAGGATCGCCTGGCCCACAGCCTGCAATATTACTGGGCCACGCTCAACGAACTGGAACCCCTGGCCCGTGAGCGCTTGAATGACCGCAGCGAGAAGCTGACCTTCCCGGCCAACACTGAAGTGGTCAACGACGAGCACGAAGTCAGCTACCTGGCGCAAACCCGCCCACTCAATGACACACCGTGGAATTTCACCCTGCTCACCCCGCTCAACGACCTGCGCCGCGCGGCGATCAACCAGGGCATCCTGGTGGCTGTCGCGTTTGGCCTCGTCGCGTTTTTGCTGATTGCCTGGAACGAGCGGCGCAAAGTCATCGCCACCCGCCTCGCTGCGCGGGAAGCCTTGCAGGAAGCCAACAGCCAGCTGGAACGGCGGATCGCCGAACGCACCGCCGACCTGCGCGCCAGCAACGAGCGGCTCAAGGGCCAGATCCGCGAACGGCGCCAGGCCGAGGAAACCCTGCGCCGCGCCCAGGATGAACTGGTACAGGCCGGCAAGCTGGCGGCCATCGGCCAGATGTCCACCAGCATCGCCCATGAACTGAACCAGCCGTTGGCCGCGCTGCGCACCTTGTCCGGCAACACCGTGCGCTTCCTCGAACGCGGCGCGCTGGACACCGCCAGCGCCAACCTCAAGACCATCAACGAGCTGATCGACCGCATGGGCCGCATCACCGCCAGCCTGCGCTCCTTTGCCCGACGCGGCGATGACCAGGGCGAAGCCAGCCTGGCCAAGGCCGTGGACGCCGCGTTCCAGGTCCTCGGCCCACGCCTGGACAGCCTGCCGCTGAGCCTGCACCGCAACTTTGCCCCGGCCCAATTGCAGATCGACCAGACGCGCCTGGAACAGATCCTGGTCAACCTGATCGGCAACGCCCTCGACGCCATGCAGGCACAACCGGCTCCCGAGTTGTGGCTGGAAGGCAGCGCCGCCGAGGGCAAATACCGCCTGCTGGTGCGCGACAACGGCCACGGCATCGACGCCGAGGCGCGCAAGCATCTGTTCGAACCCTTCTTCACCACCAAACCCGGCGAGCAAGGCCTGGGCCTGGGCCTGACCCTCTCCGCCAGCCTCGCGGCAGCCACCGGCGGCACCCTCGCCGTGGAGCACCCGGCCGGCGGTGGCACTGCCTTTGTCCTGAGCCTGCCGCTGGTGGGCGCTCAACAAGCTGAGTCGACATGAATATTGATCCTCAAGACCTCACCGTGCTGATCGTCGAAGACGACCCCCATGTGCTGCTCGGCTGCCAACAGGCCCTGGCGCTGGAAGACATCCCCAGCGTGGGCGTGGGCAGTGCCGAAGAAGCGTTGAAACGCATCGGCGAGAACTTCGCCGGCATCGTGATCAGCGACATCCGCCTGCCGGGCATCGACGGCCTGGAACTGCTCACCCGTCTCAAGGCCCTGGATAAAAGCCTGCCGGTGGTGCTGATCACCGGGCATGGCGACATCTCCATGGCGGTCGGCGCCATGCGCAATGGCGCCTACGACTTCATGGAGAAACCCTTCTCCCCCGAGCGCCTGGTCGACGTCGCCCGCCGCGCCCTGGAACAACGCGGGCTGGCGCGGGAAGTCTGGTCGCTGCGCCGCCAGTTGGCTGAGCGGGATTCGCTGGAAGGCCGCATCATCGGTCGCTCGCCGGCCATGCAGAACCTGCGCGAGCTGATCGCCAACGTCGCGGACACCTCGGCCAACGTGCTGATCGAAGGCGAGACCGGCACCGGCAAGGAACTGGTCGCGCGTTGCCTGCATGATTTCAGCCGCCGGCACGCCCACCAGTTCGTCGCCCTCAACTGCGGCGGCCTGCCGGAGAACCTGTTCGAAAGCGAGATTTTCGGCCACGAAGCCAACGCCTTTACCGGCGCCGGCAAGCGCCGTATCGGCAAGATCGAACACGCCCATGAAGGCACGCTGTTCCTCGATGAAGTGGAAAGCATGCCGATCAACCTGCAGATCAAATTGCTGCGAGTGCTGCAGGAGCGCACCCTGGAGCGCCTGGGCTCGAATCAGAGCGTGGCCGTGGATTGCCGGGTGATCGCCGCCACCAAGTCCGACCTCGACGAACTGAGCCGCGCCAGCCAGTTCCGCAGCGACCTGTACTACCGCCTCAACGTGGTGACCCTGGAACTGCCGCCCCTGCGCGAACGCCGCGAAGACATCCTGCAGCTGTTCGAACACTTCCTGCAGCAGTCGTCGCTGCGTTTTGACCGCACCGCGCCGGAACTGGACAACCAGACCCTCTCCAGCCTGATGAGCCACGACTGGCCCGGTAACGTACGCGAACTGCGCAACGTCGCCGAACGCTTCGCCCTCGGCCTGCCCGCCTTCAAGAAAAGCGGGGCCAGCAGCGGCAGCCAAGGCCTGGCGTTCACCGAAGCGGTGGAAGCCTTTGAACGCAACCTGCTCAGCGATGCCCTGCAACGCAGCGGCGGCAACCTGACCCAGGCCAGCCAGGAACTGGGCATGGCCAAGACCACCTTGTTCGACAAGGTCAAGAAATACGGGTTGAGCCACTGATGGATCTTTTTTTGAAAGCCGCCCTGGGCGCGGCGGTGGTGCTGATCCTGGCGGCACTGGCCAAGACCAGGAACTACTACATCGCCGGGCTGGTGCCGCTGTTTCCGACCTTTGCGTTGATCGCCCATTACATCGTCGGCAAGGGCCGCTCGCTGGACGATTTGAAGACCACCATCCTGTTCGGGATGTGGTCGATCATTCCCTACTTTGTGTATTTGGCGACGTTGTATGTGATGGTGGACCGCATGCGGCTGGAGGCCTCTTTAGCCATCGCGGCGGTAGCGTGGCTGATGGCCGCGACGGTGTTGGTGAGCGTGTGGGTACGCGTCCACGCCTGACACCACTCAATCCAAATGTGGGAGGGGGCTTGCCCCCGATAGCGGTGTATCAGTCACCTTATCTTTAACTGACCCACTGCCATCGGGGGCAAGCCCCCTCCCACACTTTTAATCGAGGCGTGTCAGCGGACTATTTTGTCGACCTGGATGCCCAGCTTCTTCAACCGATACCAGAAGCTTCTCTCGGAAATTCCTATCTTCGCCGCCGCCGCAGCCTGCACGCCGTTGCTCTCCTGCAAGGCGGCCAGGATGTAGGCTTTCTCCACCTCCGCCAGCGCCGCATCCAGGTCCTGGGGAATCCCCGGCCCTTCGCTGAGGATCGCGGTCACGCCGCCTTCGCTGGGTTTGGAAGCAAACAGATAACCCGGTAAATCAATGTCTTCGATCACAGGCGTGGCGGCCACGATGGTCGCGCGCTCCACACAGTTTTGCAGCTCACGGATATTGCCCGGCCAGTGATACGCGGCCATGGCCTGCAACGCCTCAGGGCTGAAGCCGGTAATCCGCTTGCCGGCAGTGGCGCTGAGGGTCCGGGCAAAGTGGCGGGCCAGGGGCGCGATGTCTTCCACACGCTCACGCAGGGCCGGCAGCGGGATCGGGAACACATTGAGGCGGTAATACAGGTCTTCGCGAAACTCCTTGTTAGCCACCGCCTCCAGCAGGTTCTTGTTGGTGGCCGCGATCACCCGCACATCCACCTTGCGCTCGCGGGGGTCGCCCACCGGCTCGATCACCCGCTCCTGCAAGGCGCGCAGGATCTTGGCCTGCAATGCCAGGGGCATATCGCCCACTTCATCGAGAAACAGCGTGCCCTTGTCGGCCTGCTGGAAGCGCCCGACCCGGTCAGACACGGCGCCGGTAAACGCGCCCTTGCGATGGCCGAACATTTCGCTTTCCAGCAACCCTTCGGGGATCGCCGCGCAGTTGACCGCCACAAACGGCTTGTCGGCACGGCTGCCGTGCTTGTGGATGGCGCGGGCGACCATTTCCTTGCCGGTGCCGCTTTCGCCGGTCAGCAGGATGGTGGTGCTGCTGTCGCGCACCGAATCCACCGCCTGCAACACTTTGCGAAACGCCGGGCTGTCGCCCACCAGGCTGTCGAACTGCGCCTGCTCATCCAGTTCGGCGCGCAGGCGCGCGTTGTCGCGCATGATGTCGCGAAACTGCAGGGCCTTGGCCACGGTGATGTCCAGCTCGTCGATATCGAACGGTTTGGCAATGTAGTCGTAGGCACCGTTGCGCATCGACTGCACGGCGTTTTTCACCGTGCTGTAGGCGGTCATCACGATCACCGGCACGTGGGGATAACGCACCTTGATCTCGGCCAACAAGGCCGGCCCGTCCATGCCCGGCATGCGCCAGTCACTGATCACCAGGTCGATGTCTTCCTGCTCGAGTACCTTGAGCGCATGCAGGCCGTTGCCCGCAATGAACACCTGCACGTTGTTCTGGCCCAGGGCCGACGCCAGCAGGTCGCAGAGTTTGGGTTCGTCGTCGACTACCAGAATGTTATGCGTCATGACTGTCCTCGTCGTCTTCGCCTGTCGCTGGAATGTACAGGCTGAAGGTGGCGCCGGCATCGTTTTCGCTGGCGCATTCGATGCTGCCGTCGTGACTTTCCATGATCGAATAGACTTTGGCCAGGCCCAGGCCCGTGCCCGAGGCCTTGGTGGTGACGAATGGCGTAAAGATGCGCTCGATCATCTCCGGCGCGATGCCCTGGCCGGTGTCGGCGATGGCGATGACGGTGTTGTCGCCCACGCTGCGGATGCCCAGGGTCAGGCGCCCGCCTTCAGGCATGGCATCGATGGCGTTGAGAATCAGGTTGAGGCAGGCCTGCTTGAGTTGCTTGGCATCGGCGTAGATCGTCGCCCCCGGCGCCTGGTCGTCGATCTGCGCGTCGATGTTATGGCTGGCCAGTTCCGGCGCGCAGAAGCCCAGGATCTCCTCCACCAGCGGACGGGCCGGCTGCAGCACGCGCAACGGTGGGTTGGGTTTGGCAAAGTCGAGGAACTCGGTGATCAAGTCATTGATGCGGCTGACTTCGCTGATCACATATTCCAGGTGGCGCTTGTCGGCGTCCGGCAGGTCAACGCGGCGGTGCAACAACTGGGTGGCCGTCTTGATGATGCCCAACGGGTTACGGATCTCATGGGCCAGGCCCATGGCGACTTCACCCAGGGCATGCAGGCGATCGCGCCGGCGCAGTTGGGCCTCGAGGTGGTGCAGCTCGCCCAGGCGCTCGGTCATATGGTTGAAGGTGCTGCTCAATTGCGCCAGTTCATCGCCGCCACTGACCAGCACGCGGTGCGTGTAGTTGCCTGAGATCACCGCACCCACGCCTTCGGACAAGTCCCGCAACGGCTTGGTCAGGCGCCGTGACACCAGCACCCCCGCCGCCAGGGACAGCGCCGAGCTGAGCAGGAAAATCAGCACGAACAGATTGCTCTGGTTCACCAGCCCCACCAGGCTGGTATGGCGCAGCAGGCCGCTGAAAATCACGCCTTGGAGGTCACCGGCGTCATTGAAGATCGGCCAGTACAGCCCGCTGTAGCTGTTGGTGAACTGCTCGCTGGGCTGCTTGGTACTGCGCATCGCGGTCTCGACACTTTTCGGAATGCGCGCAGGATGGTCCACGAAGCGCTGGGTCGAAAATATCTCCGAGAACCCCTCGGGGTTGGCCAGGTACAGGCGCAGGTCGAGGGAATGCACATCGGCCACGCTGGTGAGAAAGCTGCTGTCCAGGTAGGTCGCCACCAACAGGCGGTAGTCGACGCCGTCCTGGCTGGTTTCGAAGGTCGAGACCACAATCCCGGTGCTCACCCCTGCCACTTGCACGGTCTGCAGCACCGCGTTGCTGGTCAGGCTGATCTGTTTGACAATGTCATCGGAAGCCGTGCTGAACACCACCTTTTGATCGCTGGTGCGGATCAGCGCCACCACGTCGATGTCGGTGGCATCGGCGATGTCCGCGGTCAGCCGGTCATGCTTGGCCGCCTGCCGGCTCGAGGGCGGGCTGGTGTAGCGCAGGAACAGCTTGGCCATGCGCGCGTTGTCGTGAAGGATGTCGCCGATCTCGTCCTTGACGATCTTGGTTGATTCCTGCAGCCAGATGCGCACGTTGCTGTCGAAAATCTGCGACAGCGTGGTCGCCGCCAGCTCCGCCGCGATCATGGTGGGAATCACGCTGACCAGCCAGAACGCCAGCACCAGCTTGCGCTGGACGCTCCAGCGCGAAATGGCAAAGGGGCGGGCTTTCTGGCGGGTCTTGGTGATCATCAGGTTTCGCTTATCGCAGCAGCCATGGCAGGGTCGGAACGATCCGGTCGAATAAACAGTTTTACAAGCGTGAGCAGGCCGTTGACCAGCCGGTTGCGGTGGCGGAAAAACACACTGTTGCCCTGGAACTCGCAACCCAGGCGCAGCTTACTGGCATACCCGGCCTGGCCGCACTCATACACCGCAATATTGTGTTGAATACAGTAGTCGACGTTGGTCAGCCAGCTGCGGAAGTACAGGTTGTAGTCACGGCTGAACGCAACGTCATGGGCGAAAAACTTGTCCACCAACCGGTGCTCGTCCAGCAGCAGCAGGTTGAACGCCACCAACTGCTCGTCGACCCAGTAAAGAACACAGACGGCGCGATCGCCAAGGCGTTCCAGCACGCCGGTGAAATAGCCGGCAGGCAGGCGTTCGAACTGCAACTCGGCGCGCGTCAGCGTGGCCTCATACAGGCGCATGACCTCGGGCAGCACGTCGTCGATATTGCCGCGCCACTCCACCCGCGGTCCAGGTGCACGCAGCTTGCGGCGCAAGTCCTTGCGGGTGGATTTGCCCAGCGAGCCGAGGTAGGCGTCCACCGAGCCGTACGGCAGCGGCAACACCCCGGTGGGCAAGCCCGGCATGCTTTGAAAACCCGCCACCCGGCAACTGTCGAGCCAATGGGGATCCTGGCTGGGTGCATCCTTGACCGCCAGCAGGCCGATACCGAAGTCATCGGCATCCTGGCGCGCGGCTTCCAGCAAGTGTTTGAGCAACAACGGGCGACGCGACTCGGGCACGCCACTGGCCACCCCGGCATCGCAACGCTCGGCCACCGGGGAGCCAATGGCATACAGGCCCAATTGCAAAACACCCGGCCACAGCCGTTCCACACGTTCGGCCAACCGCTTGCCGGCGCCCGACACCGTGGTGTCGAGGCGATAATGGGTGATGAACGCGGCAGCCACGGCCACCAGCGTTCCGTTGTCATAAACCGCCAGGTAGCGCCATTGGAAATCATCGATGGCGGCGTTTTCCACGGCGACGTAATAGTCCCAGTCTTCCAGGGCACCGGGAAAACAGTCGTTCCAGGCGCTACGCTGGAGGGCCCGGATGGTCGGGAAGGCTTGGGTGGTGATCACATCGTTTCCCTTGTTATGGCTGGCGAGCTTGCTGTGGTGAGCGGCTTATTGTGGTGAGCGTGCTTGCTGTGGTGAGCGGGCAAGCC